>JBBSOG010000063.1:0-17838 GCA_038259985.1 Cytophagales bacterium | reverse complement strand
GATTATTTAATTCGAACTATTATTAATTATTAAGGTGTGAATAAGTGGATAACTAAAGAAAAGACTAAACGTTATTCACCGAAAGACATAACTTATTCGATTATTTCGAGGTTATTAACACACTTATCCACAATCAATCGTTTGATTTACAGCAAGTTATGAACAATTTTATTAAATGTTAACTAATCTGTGAATAACTTTTTCAGTGATTGCTACTGTTGGTAACATTGTGGAAAATTATTAGTTAGCTGTGAATAGGTAAGAAGGGTATGGTGAGTAAAGTTATCGAGTGAATAACCGGGTTATTTTCAACATCGAATACCAGGGGTATCCACATGTTATTCACTCGATAGTGTGGATAACTTTAGAAAGATAAATTGATTTCTCTTTGCCAGTTAGCCCGAAGTTCGATCACTTCTTCGTCCGTGTAGAAATAAATGGGCTCCGAATTTGTATTCTCAAGAATGTTTCCCCGATCCCATTTACCATTCAGATTTGCGTCTATCAGAATACGAATATAATATTCACCAGGGGGAACGAGATCAAAAGTATACTTGCGGTTTGTAGGTTTTGTTTCGGCGACTACTTCGAAGTTTTTGTTTAGCAGCTCTAGGGTATAACTTTCAAATTCTGTAGTAACAGTGCCTGTTATTTTGCCATTTTCTTCTGGCTTTTTAAACGAAAATCTCTGAATGACTTGTTGGCTACTATCATTTTCAATACTTGTGAAACTACCTCCAGAGATGTATAATACCAGGGGTTTAAGGCTATTCATGAGTTCATCCCTTTCATATACTTTAGGCTCAAAAATGTTATCAATTTGTAGGGTGTCTGCCAGTTCCGCTAAAAATTTATTCTTGATAGCTTCGTCTTCAACCTTAAGCAAGCTATCTCTTATTGGAATCAGGGAGCTTTTTGATTTCACCAGTACCTCAAAATATGCAAATTTTTCTTCCCATTCATTTGTAGACTGCAAGCTATCAAGGTATAAGTTTTGTTGTTTTTCCGATTCTATAAATGCTATGCTATCTCGTTTTTTAGCATAATTGACAATAGAATCGAGTAATTGATTTTTATTGATTTCTTTACTAATCGTTACTTGATCCAATGATTCATTCCACTCCATTAACGATCCGTAATCAAGCGATATGTAAAATAAGGTGTCATAACTAAGTAAAATACTATCTGTATTAACTTGAATAATAGGCTTACTAAACTTAATTTTTGCACTGATATTATTTTTTATATCACCTTTAGCATTTATGCTTTGTGTGAATTTTTCCTTTTCCCTGCGTGTATCAGTAAATTTTACGTAGAGTGTATCTTGTATTTTATGCCCTACAGAATCTTCCATACTGATATAAGCCCTGATGCTATCTTGCCTGATCGCATTATAGATTCGGATTGTTTTTTGTTCATCCTGGAAATTGCTGTATAAATAACGGATGGTGTCTCGGGGCAAATCAGAGTTAAGAGAATCTAGAAATTGAATAGTGCTTTCTTTTAGGTCACTAACATCCGTTGAAATCTGATAAGCGTCCAGCGCTTTATTCGTTTTGACTTCAAAGTATTTCCCATTGGTACGGGCACTTTGCAATGTTATAGGACGCACATCTTGCGTGAGCATTTGCAAATCCACAGTTTTACCATAAAGTGTTTTTTGGGAAAGCAAGGCGCTCTCTCTTTTCACAGCCTTTAATGAATCAGGGAGAGGTATCACTTTTGCTTCTTCGGGAATGAGCGCCACGGGGCTAGATTGGAAAGCGAATGCTTCAGTATTAGAGTCAAGTATCAGGTTATTATTTTTATCAGCGTATGCAAAAATTTTATAAGTACCCACCCTAATATATCGGATAGCATATCTACCTTCTTCGTCCGTTTTGGTCAGATACATGGGAGGGTCTTCAAACGGGTTCAAGGTATCACCTTCCGGATATAGGGCTATTAACACATCTTCAGCAGGTTTATTTGTAAATAAATCTTTTACCTGGCCTTGTACCTCAAAGGAATCTATTTTACTACCGGTACTAAATGCTATGATGATATTTTCAGCTGGATTTTGTTCAGAAACATCTTTGATCGCGTCGCGAAAGTTTACAGTATAGGTAGTGTTCTCCTGTAAGTCTTCTTTGAGTTCAATGGCTACTATGCGCCTATTCACATAAAAATCATATTCTTTTACCGGGGGGTTGATGATGATATCTTGTTTGAGTGAACGAGCTTCAATATATTCATCAAATTCTAGTGCAAGTTCATCTTCATCAAAGTTTACGGTCTCGAGCGAGGGGGTCATGTTAATCAACTTCGGCGGAATGGTATCCTTAGGGCCACCAGTAGGAACCCCTCTTCTAGCACACGAACCTGCTGCAATTAGAGCTGCCCAAAAAATAAATAACCATAAATTCTTAATTCTTATCATAAATTGTTTCTTCATGCTTATCATAAAAAAGTGCCTGGTTTTAACGTGTAAAACAGGCACTCTGTATGTCAATAAAAGTATTTATCTTATTTTCCTAAATATATCATTATTATGGATATGTCGGCGGGTGAGACTCCGCTTATTCTGGAAGCCTGCCCTAAAGTACTTGGTTGTATACGATTAAGCTTTTCCTTTGCTTCCGAGGACAAAGCCTTAATTTTAGTATAATCAAACTTTTCTGATATTTTATAATTCTCTAAACTTTCAATCTTTTCAGCGTGGGCTTTTTCTTTTTCTAAATAGGTTTCGTACTTGGTTAAAATTTCTACCTGTTCAAGTACATCTGCCTGATAGGAAGAAAAATATATATCTAATTCCTGATCCAAATTCCTTAGCGCAGCGATAGTGATTTCCGGTCTCTTAAGGAGTTTCTGTAAGGCAATTTTTTCTTTAAGTGTAGCTGTATTTAATTCGCCCAAGCCAGCATTAAATTCTCCTGGCGAGGCTTTTACCTCCTTTAACTCTTGTAGTACTTGATCAATATCGCTCCTCTTATCATATACCTTTGATAAGCGTTCATCTTCAATAAGGCCCAGCTGATGACCTTTTTCACTTAGGCGAAGATCAGCATTATCTTGTCGGAGCAATAATCTGAATTCTGCCCGGGATGTAAACATACGATAAGGCTCTTCTGTACCTTTGTTAACTAAGTCATCAATAAGAACCCCGATATAAGCTTCAGATCTTTTTAAGATAAAGGGATCTTTTTCATTCACTTTGTGGTGTGCATTGATGCCAGCCATCATTCCCTGGCAGGCCGCTTCTTCATACCCTGTGGTGCCGTTGATTTGGCCAGCAAAGAAGAGACTATCTATCAAATGCGTTTCCAGGCTAAGCCTTAGCTGGGTAGGTGGAAAGTAATCATACTCAATTGCATAACCAGGCCTGAATAATTTTACGTTCTCAAAACCTGGGATTTCACGGATTGCTTTGTACTGAACATCTTCGGGTAAAGATGTAGAAAAACCATTTACATAAACTTCAACGGTCTTCCACCCTTCCGGTTCTACAAATATTTGGTGTCTATCCCTTTCCTTAAACCGATTGATCTTGTCTTCAATAGAGGGGCAATACCTCGGGCCTTGTCCCCTAATCCGTCCATTAAACATAGGGGAGCGATCAAAACCACTTTCCAGGATTTCGTGAACATTGGTATTGGTGTAGGTAATATGGCAACTTCTTTGTCTGAGGGGTGGATGAGTATTTGTAAATGAAAATTTTCCAGGGTTTTGATCCCCTTCCTGTTCTTCCATTTTATCATAATTAAGAGATCTGCCATCTACCCTGGGCGGTGTGCCTGTCTTCATTCTTCCTGATTGAAAACCTAAACTGGTAAGTTGTTCTGTAATGCCTTTGGATGCCCTCTCCCCTGAGCGCCCGCCCCCCATTTGTTTTTCCCCAATATGGATGAGGCCATTAAGAAAAGTACCGTTAGTCAATACCACAGACTTTGACCTTATTTCTAATCCAATGCTCGTTTTTACGCCAACCACTTTATTTTCTTCTACCAGAATACCTGTGACCATTTCCTGCCAAAAATCCAGCCTGGGAATGCCCTCTAAAGCTAGTCTCCATTCTTCTCCGAATCTCATTCTATCATTTTGCGTACGCGGGCTCCACATGGCGGGCCCTTTTGATTTGTTCAACATTCTAAACTGTATCATTGACTTATCGGACACAATCCCGGAATACACCCCCAGCGCATCTATTTCTCGTACAATTTGCCCTTTAGCCACCCCACCCATAGCCGGGTTGCATGACATCTGTCCGATCTTGGCCATATCCATGGTGATTAACAGTGTTTTAGAACCCATTTTAGCAGCAGCAGCAGCAGCTTCATTACCAGCGTGCCCAGCCCCTACCACGATTACATCGTATTCTTGAAACATAAAATTAGAATTTGAGGAAAAGTTTCACGTGGAACGTTACTCAGGTTTATGAAATTTTCTGAAATACAAATCAAGAGAATTATCTTCTAACTTCCTCATATTGGTCTGGGAAAGAAGGTCTTTATCATCGTACCCAATAAGATGCAAAACCCCATGTATGATAACCCTTAACAACTCTTTGAAAAAAGTAGTTTGTTCACGTTCAGAATTATCCTTAACGCGCACTAAACTGATGAAGATATCGGCATCAATTATTAAAGTATTCTCACTATTATTAAAAGTGATAATATCGGTGAAATAGTCGTGTTGGAGGTAATCCTGATTGATTTTAAGTAAATATTGATCAGAACAGAAAATGATGTTGATATTATCAATTTCAAATTCTGCTTGTTGGACAATAGAAGTAATCCAGGCAGGTGCAAATACTAAAATAGAAGAGTCAAACTCAGTGTCTTCGGTAAAAAAATAAATCAATGTAAATTAATTGATGTAAAAAATGAGTTCCACAGTTTGACCGTTATTCAGAAAATTAACTTCATCGGATAGATGGCGCATTAGAAAAATACCCCGACCTCCTGGGGTTTCAATATTCTCAGGTGAAGTTGGATCTGGTAGGTGTTCGTAATCAAAACCATTGCCCTCATCTTTTACAGTAAAGCGAATAGCATCATCAAGCAGAGATAATGAAAGATGAACATTTTTCATTTTATCACTATTGTTGCCATGGCGTATAGCGTTGTGTACAGATTCGGTGACAGCAATCATGATGTTGCCATATATATCGTCATTCAAATTAAATTTTTCTCTAGCATTGTCTATAAAACTCTCAATCATTCTTATGTTTTCCGAAAGAGAAGGGATTTCAATGTTTATTGAGCTAATGGTGTTCATTACTTATTGAGAATTATTGTTAAGTCTTTGAAAATACTTGTTTGCTTCATTCTTATAATACGGATTTAATTTGACAGGAACTGTTTTTAAAAGTTCTATTTCCTGTTTTTTTGTTTTGATATACTCTTCAAAACTTTTGGACGCTTCCTTTTCATAATCACTTTTAGCAGTTTCTCCTTTCCGTTCATCATCTAAATCTTGTTCACGCATAGATTTTTCAACTTCAAGCAGCCGGGTTAGAATTTCCTGTTGACGCTCAACCATTTCCGAATCCAGCTTTTTGTTGACCAAATCTGTTTCTGATTCTTCCATTTTTTTAGAAAGTTCATCACCAGCGCCGCCTCCACCTTCTTCTTCAGCGTTTTTCATTTCCTGCATCATTTTCCTGATCTTCTCCTGCTCGGCAGCTAATTTAGCGAGTTCTTCGGAAAGTGCCCTACCGGATTTACCACTTTTCTTCAATTGTCCGATCTGCTCATTAAGTTGCCGCTGCAACTCGCTCATATTCATATTTTGCTGTGACTGACCAGGCTTTTTCTGAGGGTTTCCCATAGCATCAGCCATTTGCTGCTGCATCTGGCTAAGCACGTCATTTAACAAGAGTGCCAGGTTATTCATAGATGTCATCGTAAACTGCTGCTTACTAATTGCTTTATATTGTTGTCTTTCTTTTAGCGCCTCCATGCTTTCCTCCATATATTGATTCATCTCTTTTACTTCGCGAGTGACAAAAGATTGAATCTGGAAAACACGCTCAGCCAGGGACAATAAACTATCTTCAATGATTTGTGCATCATCGCGAAGCTTAAGTTGCTGCTGGGAAAGGTCAATAAAGCGAGGGTCATTTTGTTTTACATCACGAAAAGCCTTCATAATATCTTCCTGATCAAAGGAAAGGGTAATCAAATTGTCCAGAATGTTGCGTAGGTTATCCATATTTTCCTGCAGCATTTCCATCTCCATGCTTTGCTGCATTTGCTGCATTTTTTGCGCCATTTTCTTCATATCCTGAGCGCTGTTCTGCTGAGATTCTTGCGCCTTTTTTCTTTTACCCTGATCTAAAGATTCTTTGGCCTCTTGCTGTTCCTCTTGAGCTTGCTGCTTTTCCTCAGACATATCTTGCATGGGCGTGGGATTTTTCAAATCCTGGTTAAGCTTTTCCAGATCTTCCATCTCTTTTTGGAAATCTTCAAACTCTTTGTTCAACTCTTCTTGCTTTTCACTTAGCTCTTCAGTGCTATTCTCTTTGCTTTCAGTCTCTTCGGCAAGTTTTTCCTGCTCTTCCGCTTTTTGGCTAAGTTCATCTTCAAGCTCATTCAGCTTCATGTCAAACTTCATTCTTTTGAAAAGCTCAAGGCTTCTCTCTAATTCTTCTTCAAGGTTTTGCTCTTTGTCCCCTAGCTCTCTCAACTTATTCTGAACCTTATCCAACTCTGCCTGCTCTTCCAGCATTTTCTGAAGTTCCTCGTATAGCTTTTTGGTTTCTTCATCCAACAATTCATCCATGAGCTTTTGAAGCTGATTAATTTTTTCCTGCGTTTCATCGGACTGTTGGTCAAACTGCTCACGCTTCATATTGGTAGCTTCGTTTTGCTTACTCATTTCTTCCAGGTTCTTTTCCATCTCCTCTCTCTTCTTCAGGATATCCTCCAGCTTTTGTTTGTCTTGCCAGGTGAGTTCTTTTTTGCCTCTTAATTTTTTCTCTATATCTTCTATATCCTTCTTTTGTTGTTGCGCTTGTTGTACGGTTTTACTGATTTGGGTTTGGGTCTGCTCAGTGGATTTGTTCAGGTTTTCTTTGATGGCTTCCCTATCGGGTATACTAAATACATAGGAAGAAGTTTTGCTGGCTTTATGACCATTGACGCCATCGTTGTCCCAGACTTGAAGAAAATAACGGATCTTGTCCCCGGGCTTTAAGTCAAAGCTGTCTATTTGCCATTGATGATAGTAGCTCTGGTTATTTTGGCGGTTTTCAAGTCCCAAATTGATGCGGTGATACCTTTCCTCAGACTTATTATTGTTCCCCTCATTTTCAAATTTATAGTAAAGGGCAAGTTGCGTAAGTCCGTAGTCATCAGACACATTTCCACCCAATACCAAAAACGTATACATGGTGGTATCCTGAAATTGCTCTAAACTGATTTTTGGATGTTGATCGGGTGTTACATCCAGATAATAGCGGATATTTTGTTTGTTAGAACTATATTCATTTGTGAGATCTATTTGATAATGATCGGGTTGAAAAATTTGTTTTTCAAATGAAAAGACCTGTGCGGTTTCCTCTTTCAAAAGATAGGATGAATCCTGGTTGACAAAAGTGAAGCGCATACTATCTGAAGCCAAGGCATTAAACTTCCACGTTACTTCAGTTCCTTCGGGAACTTGCAAGTTACCTACATTATTGAGACGCTCATCTTCCTTGCCGACGTATGCAGGGTAATTTAAAAAAACGCTAAAATCCTTAAGATTGGGGCGTTCTACTACTTTGATATTGAACTCTTTAGTACTAAATCCTGCGGCTTCAATAGAAAAACTGACATCCCGCTGAATATTCTGGAAGTTATATTGAAAGATTCCCGCCTCGGTAGGAGCCATACGAAACTTTCTGTCGGAGTTATTAAGATAAACTTTATCAGGAATAACGTCTCCTTCTATGGCTAAGTCAACAGTGAAATCTTCGTTCTTAAAAGCAAGCATCTCCTCATTTTGTAACTGGAAAGTAAAGGGGGCTTCGGGAACAAATTCTTTGTTAAAGTTGACAATCCGTTTGTTACTCTCAGAGAAAAGTTGTGGTACAGAAACAAACAAGAAGAGCACCAAGATTGCTGGAACAGCCAGATACTTGACATATTTGAGATTGTCGCGGAGGTTAATAGCCACCGGAAATGATACCACGGAAATTTGCTGGGTTTTCTGCGCTATGCTCGCACTCAGCAAGGCATTATCGAAACTATTATTTTTTTGCAGTTGAAGAATATTGAGAAGCTTGTCTTTTACTTCAGGGAAAAAGTTGCCAATCTGCTTTGCCGCTTCTTCGTCACTGATCTGCCTTTCGTTACTGGATATGCGAAGTAAGGGGTCAATCACCCACTTGTACAACATTAAAAGAAAAACCAATACGAACAGAAAAAAAAGAATGGTTCTTCCTACAGAATTAAGGTGTATAGTATACTCCAGCGAGCTGATTAAGAGATAAACGCTAAGTAATATTGCTCCAAAATAAATGCTGCCACGCGCCAGTTTATTGAGATAAAACTTTCTTTTGTAAAGCTTGAGTTGCGTGATAACGTTATTGGTATTCGCTTCTGAGGCCATACTTTTAGAGATGAAAGGGTTAAAGGTATAGAACCTGTAAAATATGACAGATAGTTCGCACTGTGAATTTAAAAAACAGTAAAGAATTACATAACCATCTTATAGGCCTTTCAATTCCAGAATAACCGGGCAATGGTCCGAATGCTTAATATCATCAAGAATAAAAGCAGCAGCTAAATGATCTTGCATATTCTCAGTAGCCATATGGTAATCAATTCGCCAACCCAGGTTCTTCTCTCGTGCCCGTGCCCGATAGCTCCACCAGGAATAATGATGGGGCGAAGCATCAAAATAGCGAAATGTATCAATAAAACCACTGTCTATAAAATCAGTCATCCATTGTCTTTCTTCAGGCAAGAAGCCCGAAGAATTCTTGTTTCTCAGAGGATCATGAATATCAATAGGTTGATGGCAAATATTATAATCTCCACTGATAATTAATTTAGGGTAAGCAAGTTTCAAAGACTCAACATATTGGTAGAAGTCATCAAGCCACTTCATTTTAAAACCCTGCCGAATATCTCCGCTAGAACCTGAGGGCATGTATACACTCATCAAGGAAAAACCGGGATAATCAGCCCTGAGTACCCGGCCTTCTGTATCGTACAGTTCTATATTGCAGCCGTAAGCTACATGCAAAGGTTTTGGCTTGCTCAAGATGGCCACCCCACTATAGCCTTTCTTCAGGGCGGGCATCCAATAAGTGTGATAACCGAGACTTTCAAAATCAGTGATATTAATTTGGTCTTCCTGGGCTTTTATCTCCTGTAAGCATATAATATCTGCGTTATCCTCTTTCAGCCATTCAACCAAGCCTTTTAGTACTGCGGCACGTATCCCATTCACATTGTAAGAAACTATTCTCATGTATTAAATCTCAATTCCAAGTTCTTGATTAAAATAATCAATTATATGCATTTTCAGAAGCTTTTCCTGTTCTAGTATGTCAAAATGAGGGAGCTGCTTCACAAGGTTCCAATGTGGCCACCCTTGTTGATCAATGCCTTCCAATTTATAAAAACCCGAAAGAGAAAGGACTTTGCAAATAGCAATGTGCATCAGGTCTTGTTTTTCCTCTTTAGAAAAATGTTGAAAACCTTTTCCAAGCTCCTGCACACCAATAAGAAAAAGGACACCATTCATATCCTTTGGCTTCGTACCCAACATCTCCTCTACCCTTACCATAAGCTTTTGCCATAACTTTGCTAACTCAAGGTCTTTTTTATACATAAATTTAAATGAACTGAAGTTTAAATTATTACCTCTGTAATGACTTAGAAAAAGGTCAATATCCTTATAAAAAGGGAAATGATATCTTAATAAGTGATAATTAATATACGTTCCAAATATGTTCAATGATTTTATCTCTTTGCTATTTCCTCATTGCTGTGTAATTAGCCAAGAACCCTTACCTAAAGGTGAGCAATACATTTCTACAACTTACGCGGCCTCCCTACCGAAGTACGATTTATATTCTTCTAACGTAAATTTAGAGAGAAAATTTTCAGGCTTGGTAAATGCCAAACATGTATTAGCATACTATAAATTCAGTAAAAAAAGTGGTGTACAAAAAATATTACATCAAATAAAATATAAAAACCTGCCCGAGGTCGGCGAACTTACTGGCCGTTGGTTTGGACATGCATTAATGAATGCTGGTTTCCAACATAAATTTGATCTGATACTTCCTGTTCCGCTACATAAAGCCAAGAAAAGAAAGCGGGGATATAATCAGTCAGACTATATCGCAAAAGGAATGGCCGAAGGATTACAGACAGAATGGTCAGGAGATATTCTACGGAGAATTGTCAATACCCAAACACAAACGAAAAAAGGCCGTGAAGAACGCTTCAACAATACCGAAAATATTTACGCTATTCAAAATCCTGCATTGATTATAGGGAAAAGCATCCTTATCGTAGATGATGTAATTACCACTGGGGCAACGGTTGGCCAATGCGCGCTTTTATTACTAGAAGCAGGTTGTAAGGAAGTAAGCATTGCCGCTTTGGCAGCAGGTGAATAAAAAAAAGCCTGGCTAAAATTTTAGCCAGGCTCCTCATAGAAAGATTTTCTCTTTTCTAATTAATAGTTAGTTCCTGCCCGGATCATGGCGCAACGAAACCCAATGGTTGCTGTAGCAGAATCCTGCTCAATATAGCGGCGTGTACCAGGGGATAACCAGTAAGCTACATCAGCCCAAGATCCCCCTTTAAAAACCCTAAGTTCGTTGGTAATTAAGGAATTATAGTCACCGGTATAGTTAGGAAATTTTTCGTTATCATATTTTTCTTCCGGGTCAAGTGTACCATCACGACGAATAGGGTTAAGGTCACTAAAATCCTGAAAAGAAAGGGGACGGTAAACGTCAATTACCCACTCGTTTACATTACCAGCCATATTGTAGAGACCGAAATCATTGGGTGGATATTCGTAAATATAATCGGTAATCATCGCGCCATCATTTAGTTTACCTGCAATACCAGCATAGTCACCACGGCCTCTTTTGAAGTTGGCCAAGAAATAACCCATTTCTTTACCGTAAGGATTACGAGTTGAATGGCCATCCCAAGGATAGATACGCTGGTTAGTATGGTTTTCATCAAGATACTGAGTTCCAATGAGTGCTTTAGCAGCATATTCCCATTCAGCTTCAGTAGGCAGGCGAAAATCTGGTAATACAACACCGGTTTCCAAAGGAATTCTTCCACCTTCGGGCACATTGATATCAACACCAGCTTCTTCTATCAGCTTTTCGTTTACTACTGAAGTTCTCCATGCGCAATAGTCATTAGCTTGTCTCCAGCTAACGCCAACTACAGGAAAATAACGAAAGCCAGGATACCGAAGATAATGATCTACATAAGGATCATTATAAGCAAGGTCCCTACGCCATACAGTAGTATCGGGTAAAGCTGATTGGTAAAATTCAGTGGTAGAGTCCTGCTTTATATCAAACAGGTATTCTAACCAGTGGATGTTGGCTATTTCTGTTTGATCCATATAGAAAGAAGCAACAGTAACCGTTCTTTCCAAGTTGTCGCGGGTTCCCATCAAGTCCTCTTCAAAAGAACCCATAACAAATCTTCCACCTTCGATATACACCATATTTGGTGCTTCGGGCTGACCACGATACTCATCCAGTGTAAAGTTGCCCTCAACATTATACTCAATACCCGTTGCCGAGCTTGATTGTCCGGGGTTTACACTGGTAGGGTGGGTTTTGCTGCAGGCTGAAAGTATTACAGCGCCGCAGCACACGAGTGATGCACTTTTTACCAGATTCCAAGTTTTCTTCATAACACCTGTATTATTAATATTCTAAGTTTTGAAGCTCTTCAGCTTGCTAATTCTATAACTTAACAAATATATTCCTGTTAAACTCGGGCACTAAATTGAAAACAAATATGAAATAATCACAGCAATATGCTGATCAAATTTGATATATGTAAGTAAAAATGTAAAATAAGAAAGAAAAGCAGTATGCTAAAGTTTGTGATTGTAACGATAATTATAAGTGGCAAAGTATAAATATTTGCGAGTTTTTTACGTACCTAAAGCATGGCTTCTAATACATCCAAAGCTTTATAGGTGTTTTCAACATTTTGAATAACCAAAATTAGCCTTTTTTTAGTTTCTTTTAGTCGACAAGATTTAGGATGTAGCTGAACAAACTGTAATATTTTACCAAAAACTTCTGAATTAAAGTATTCCTGGTTATCAGAAGACGCAAAATAACATTTGACTGAGCCATTTTTTAAAGTAAGCTTTTCAAAACCAAGTTTTTCAGCCTTCCACCTCAGACGTACCGTAGAGATAAGTTCTTGTACGGGTTCAGGTATCGACCCGAAACGGTCCTCAAGCATGAGTTGAAAACCTTTTAACTCTTCATCATTTTTCAGATTATCTAACTTGGAGTACAAGCTAAGCCTCTCGGTAGTGCTGCTCACATATTCTTCGGGGATCAGAATTTCCAAGTCAGTTTCAATAGTACAATCCTGTACCAAAGGTTTTACATACTCACTTAGCTCTTTGGTAAAAAAGTCTTTAAATTCCGTTTCTTTTAATTCCTGTACGGTTTCATCAAGGATTTTGTGATACATATCAAAACCAAGATCTGAAATAAACCCGCTTTGTTCTGAACCCAACAAATTTCCAGCCCCACGAATATCTAAATCCCGCATGGCTACCTTAAAACCATCTCCTAGTTCTGAAAATTCTTCCAGCGTGCTGAGGCGTTTGCGCGCATCAGCAGTAAGACCAATGGTCGGTGGGGCCAGCAGATAACAAAAAGCTTTACGATTAGAACGCCCTACCCTACCCCGCATCTGGTGCAAATCGGATAAGCCAAACATGTGCGCGTTATTAATGAATATAGTATTGGCATTAGAAATATCCAGTCCGGATTCTATAATGTTGGTACAAACCAGCACATCATATTCTCCATCAATATACTTGAGCATGGTTTTCTCAAGTTTAGAGCCATCCATTTGCCCATGGGCCACAGCCACACGAGCATCGGGGACTAACCGTAGGATGATATCCGCTACTTCCTCAATATTCTGTACCCGGTTATGCACAAAAAATACCTGCCCTCCCCTTCTGAGCTCAAAACTTACCGCATCGCGGATCAAAACTTCATTAAAAGTGTGGATTTCGGTAGTTACCGGACGACGGTTAAGCGGAGGAGTGGAAATAATGCTCAAGTCACGGGCACCCATCAATGAGAAATGAAGTGTTCGGGGAATAGGCGTAGCAGTAAGCGTAAGCGCATCTACATTAACCCGCATCTCTTTTAATCGTTCTTTTACTTTTACACCAAATTTTTGTTCTTCGTCAATAACCATCAACCCCAAGTCTTTAAATACCACATCCTTATTAACAATCCGATGGGTACCAATGAGAATGTCCACTTTCCCTTCCTGTACTTCCTTAAGGATTTCCTTGATATTCTTAGTAGACTTAAAGCGATTGATATATTCTACGGTGACGGGAAAATTAGCTAAGCGATCTTTAAAAGTCTGGTAGTGTTGCATAGCCAGGATGGTAGTAGGTACCAATATAGCTACCTGTTTTCCATCGCTGATCGCTTTGAAAGCTGCGCGTATAGCTACCTCTGTTTTGCCAAAACCTACATCACCGCATACCAAACGATCCATGGGATAAGGCTGGAGCATATCGGATTTTACGTCTTCGGTGGCTTTAGCCTGGTCAGGAGTATCTTCGTACATAAAAGAGGATTCCAGTTCTGCCTGAAGGAAGTCATCTTTTTGGAAGGCGTGTCCCGGAGAAGCTTTGCGTTTGGCGTAGAGGTTAATCAAATCTTTGGCAATATCTTTAACTTTCTTCTGCGCCTTTTTCTTTTTGTTGTCCCAATCTGGCGAACCAAGTTTGCTGATTGCCGGTGGCATGCTTTCCTGTCCGCTGTATTTGGAAATTTTATGTAGCGAGTGGATACTTACATAGAGTAGGTCGTTGTCCCTGTATACCAGTCTTACCGCTTCCTGTCCCCTACCCCCCACGTCTACTTTCTCCAGACCGGCGAAGCGTCCAATGCCATGATCAATATGAACCACATAGTCACCAGTGTTTAGTGATCGAAGCTCTTTTAGTGTGAGCGCACGTGATTTGGCATGCGCAGTTCGGGTTTTGTACCGGTGAAAACGGTCAAACAACTGATGGTCGGTATAACAACATACCTGAAGCGTTTTATCTATAAATCCCTGACGGAGAGAGACATACAGCGGCTCAAACGCGATGGAAGCATCCAGTTCTTCAAAAATGGTAGTGAGTCGCTCTAGTTGGTGCTCGGAGTCGGAAGAGATAAATATCTTTAGATTCCTTTCTTGAAGAACGCTCATATTTTCCGCCAGGATATCAAAGTTCTTGTTGAAAGAAGGTTGGGGCTCACTTTCAAATTGAAAAACTTGTGCGGTTTTACTGTAAAAGCGATTGCCAAACTCAATTTTGGTATACTTTTCTATACTAATGACAAAGCTTTCCGCAGTTTCAAACAGCAGTTCGGGTTTAGAAATTACCTGTGTGTTGCCTGAGGCGTTGATGATTTTATTAAAATTATCTTTGGCATTCTCAAAAATAGAGGATATCACATCTCCAGTCTGCTCAAAATCTTTGAACCAAATTTTTGTATTTTCGCTAGGAAGGAAATCTATAAAGGGCTGTCTGGTTTCGTGGAGCAACTGCGTCTGGACATTAGGGATAATGCTAAGACGTTCTACACGGTCCTGGGAAAGCTGATTTTCCACATCAAAGGTGCGGATGCTTTCTACTTCGCTGCCAAAAAGCTCCAACCGATAAGGCATTTCGTGGGCATAAGAAAATATATCTACGATGCCCCCCCGGATGGCAAACTGCCCTGCCTCATACACAAAATCCGTTTTTTCAAAATCGTAAGAAATCAAAAGTTCGCTCAAAAATTGAGTATCCAGTTTATCCCCTGCCCTTACGGCAAAGGTATTTTGCTGAAGCGACCTTTTGTTGATTACTTTTTCTGCCAGGGCATCAGGGTAAGTTACGATGATTTCCCCTTTAGACAAAGGATTATTGATACGATTAAGGATTTCTGCCCGCATCAATACATTGGCATTTTCCGTTTCTTCTAGCTGATAGGGCTTTTTATAAGATGAAGGAAAAAGTAGTACATCCAGATTTTGGTTCAGATTTTGTAAATCATTATGAAAGTAAGCCGCTTCCTCTTTGTCACTCACAACAAATACATGATTTTGAGCGTGTATCTGATACAAAGCGGATGCTAATACAGCATCCAGGCTACCTACTAATCCCTTAATTTGTATGAAGCCTCCCAAGTCGGTTTTTATCTGGTTGGCAAGTGTATGTATGAGACTATCGGAAGAGTAAAATTCAATAAAACGCTGAATCTGCACGCTATAATAAATTAGATGGAATAATGTTTAAAATTAGATATTTTATGTAAGAGCTCTTTATAAATTTCAAAGATATCAGAACCACATCTTGATATTTATGTTTTATAGATAACAAAGTCTTATCCCAAAAGATATGCAACAGCAGAATAAAAATAATACGGAAGAGAAGCGGGGGGAAAGTACGATGCAAAGGTTGGAAAAAATCCACCCTCACAAAATGCTGCTTTATCTAGGCATCTTTGGGAGTAGCCTGGTTTTTTTGTTCATGATTACTGCATATACTTTTAGTCGCCCGGAAGAAGATTTTATCAACTTTGCCATGCCTAAATCTTTTGTGGTAAGTCTGGTACTGCTGTTGTTCTCTAGCTTTGCCATTTCAAAAGCGCTGCCAGCCTTTAAAAAAGACAAGCTCAAGGATGTGAAAAGAGCCATTGAAATAGCCCTTTTTCTTGGTCTCGCTTTTACGATGAGCCAATATGTAGGGTGGTACGAACTAAACAAATCAGGAATTCATCTTACCGGCAAAGACTCTGGTGCTTATTTGTATATTATTTCGGGATTGCACGTTTTACACCTAGCTGCAGGGGTAGTATTTCTGACTTTAGCGTATACTAAAATAACCACTGTTTCCCGAGATCCGGTAAAATCTTTGATTGTAATTACTAATCCTTATGAACGTACCCGTCTGGAAATGCTGGTTACTTATTGGCAATTTGTAGATATACTCTGGGTAGTGTTGTTTTTTTACTTCCTGTTTAGCTTTTAACACGGAAATAAGTTTTCAAAGAATCATCGCCAATGGTAGTTTCTTCAATTAAATCGGCATAAGTTAAGTCAGGGGCGGGAATACCATCACCAAAACTTTGGGAAGAAGAAAAAACCCTTGCTTCATCCCAAAGCTGATGTGTAATGAGCGTATGTAATAGCTTTGACCCACCTTCTATTAGTACTGACTGAATATTCCTTTCCCAAAGATCTTCAAAGATAAGTTTAAGAAAAGAAAAATCATCTTCAACGGCAGGTAGGCGTACCCAACTCAAATTATCCTGAACCTGGTCAAGGCGCAGATTATAACATAGTGTAGGTTGAGTGCCATCAAATAAATTTAGCTGCCGGTCTAACCTTAATTGTTTATCTATCACAATCCGAATGGGATTACGACCTGACCAATTTCTCACATTCAACTTTGGATTATCATAATGAGCGGTATTCGTGCCTACCATAATGGCATCCTCTTCAGTACGCCACTTATGAACCAACTTACGTGATTGTGCATTACTGATCCACTTGGAATCAAAATTTTTCCGCGCAACAAAGCCATCAGCCGTCTGGGCCCATTTGAGCATAATATATGGTCTTTGCTGGTGAGTAGATACATAAAAGCGCCGGTTCAAATGCAACTCTTTGTTTAAAAGAAGGCTGTCTTCCCAGGAAATTTCCCGAGGAAACATTTCTTTGATAGCATCACTTGCAATCCCGGCAATACAAATTTTAGAAATATGATAATCTGATAAAGTTTGAACAAGCCCAGGAGTAACGGAAGGGAAAGTGTTGATATATAAGGCGTATTTTTTATGGGTAACCGTATCAAAGTTGATGGATAAAAGTTTGGATAATATATCCTTTTCAGGAAGCCATCCTTCTGCACAGACACTTTCATTTTGATCATTAGAAACCAGAACCCAACCCAATAAGGGATGAGAGGAAGTTTTACCTAATCCCAGAGCAGCAAGTTGCAACGTACGATTTAAAAGGTCAATTTTGCCGGGCATGTTAAGGGCTAATGTATCAATAAAAATTTATGAAAGAAAAAGTTTATAGCGCTCGCTCCTTGTACCAATCTATTGCCCAACAAATACATCAAAGGAAGCCCGATATGTATAACATCGAGGAAGCGAGATACATGGCCATGATGCTCATGGAACATTTTCTGCACCAACGAAGAAACGATATCTTACTAGACCGCACGCTTCAGATAGACAGCCATCAGGAAAATAGTCTCGAGGTAGCCATTACACGGATATGTCATGATGAACCCATTCAATACGTCATCGGGGAAACGTTTTTTTACGGAAGGCCATTATTTGTTTCTTCATCAGTCTTGGTCCCCAGAAGAGAAACAGAGGAACTTACCGATATCATAATCAAGGAGAACAAGCAGGCAAATCTAGATATATTAGATATCGGAACCGGAAGTGGTTGTATAGCCATTACACTTTATAAGGAACTGGAAGAAGCCAATGTATACGCGCTGGATGCCAGTCAGGAAGCCCTGGCGGTGGCTAAAGGCAATGCGCAACGGCACCAGGCAGAAATTCATTGGTTATTAGATGATATTCTTAGCCCTGCAACAAAT
>JBBSOG010000062.1:0-17862 GCA_038259985.1 Cytophagales bacterium | reverse complement strand
ATTCACCGTTACGTACCTCACCAAATAAGGATTGGGGCGATTGTAAGTATTGTATACCCCGAAAGTAAGGTCATGGGAAAAGTTGAGGCCGCTTTTTAGCTGGTACACCAGGCCCAAATCGAGCCGGTGGTAGTTGGGAAGCCGGTAATTATTTCTGCTGGGAAAATCAGGGGCAATTTTTACCCGGTTTTCTGTTTCGTTCACATAGGGATTGTCTCCCAGCACATACCGGCCCTCCGCCAGCGATACCGGGTTACCGGAATAATATACCCAGGTGGCAGAAAAGGTGACACGTGGGTTCAGCGTATAAATCAATACCATACTGAGGTCGTGTCGGCGGTCAAACCTTGGATAAAATATACGGCCTTCGTTAATATCGGGAAACTTTCTGTTTGTCCAGGACAGCGTATATCCCACCCATCCCCGGAGCTTTCCCGAGGTTTTTTCAATATAAACTTCGTTGCCGTAGGCATTACCTGTACCAAACACAAACTCACTTTCTAGGTCACCATTGACAAATAAATTGGCGCCTAGCTTGTAATCTACCAATTGTTGCATTCGTTTGTAGTACACTTCATTGCTGATCAGAAACTTGTCATTGAGGTTAATGGATAAAGCAGCCGCAACCTGGTCGCTGTATTCGGGTTTGACCTTGGCTGTAGTAGGGTACCAGATATCGGTAGGCAGGGAAGCCCCGGAACTGGCTACCAGATGCCAGTACTGGATCATCCGGGCGTAACTAGCTTTCACCGATAAATTGTCGCTAATGCTATGACGTACATTGAACCTCGGTTCTACACCGATGTAACTTTGGTCATTATTAAGGAAAGTAGACATTCTGACACCCGCATCTGTTTTCCACCGCTGGCTGAGTTCCCACTCATGTGTGGCATATAATCCGCCTTCGAAAGTTCTGGGTGATTCACCAGAAACAATGTCATTGTCGTCCACCTGGTCGGTAATATTTATTCTGGAGATGGAAAAGCGGGTATCCGTGAGTTCCGTTCCAAACTTAAAAATATGCCGGGAAGAAGGGGAGAAGATAAATTTCTGTTTGAAGATAATATCTTGAATTCCCGAGCCTACATCAAAAGAAAACCTGTCAAAAATTGAATTCAGTTGGTAATCATACGCTGCGTAGTGCAGGGATGTCGCACTTGACCACCGGTTATTTTTAGAGCGTTTGTCCCATTTCAGGGCGATGGCTGTATTGCCCCAATCAAAGATAGACTTGAAATCACTGCTGGGTAAATTGAAAAAATCCCGCCCATAATAAGCACTTACCATAAGATCGTTGCGCTCATTGATGGCATAGTCCAGCCTGCCATTAAAGTCATAAAAATAATAACGGGGAAGTTGTGAAAAATCAGGATTGTCACTGTTGGCCCGGTTTACCGCTTCTGTGGCTAAGTCCACATAGGTCCTGCGGGCGGAGAGGTTGTACCGAAGTCTGGTTTTTGGAATTTTACCACGTATGTTCAATCGGGAGGAGATCAATCCTATACCGCCTGAGGCATGAAGTGATTTCGTGTCGTCTGCCTCTTGAGAATTTACTTCAAGCACTGAAGAAAGCCTTCCACTGTATTCGGCAGGAAACCCAGCTTTGTACAACACAATATCCTTGATGGCATCGCTGTTGAAAGTGCTGAAAAAACCAAACAGGTGGTTGGGGTTATACACTGGCGTACCATCATAGAGAAACAAATTCTGATCAGTCCCACCACCCCGCACGCTGATGCCGCTGGTGCCTTCCCCCGCGCTGCTCACGCCTGGTTTCAACTGCAAAGTTTTTATGATGTCGGGTTCACCGAACAGAACCGGTAAAAACTTGCTTGTCTTGGTATCCAGTCGCTCCACACTGCTTTGCGTGCTCAATACTTTTTCACGGTTACTCAGGCCGTTTACCACTACTTCGCTAAGGGTGACTTCCGATGGGAGGAGGAGCAAATCCAAGTCTATATCCTTTTGCAGCGACACTGTTTGTTCATAAGATTGGTAACCTATATATTTTACCAGCAAAAAATAATCACCCTTGGGAAGCTGAAGAGAAAAAGTGCCATGCTCGTCGGATACTGCACCCTTCCCGGGCATATCCAAGACGGATAAAGTAGCCCCGATCAACACTTCTTTCGTCTCACGGTCTTTGATTGTACCTGAAATTTTGTATTCCTGCGCAGTTAATGCTGTTGGTAACAGACAAAGCATTACAAGCCCGATGGATATACTATAAAGTTGTATATTTTTCATTCAGTTAAGCGTTGATAACTCGTGGTAAGGATTTTGAAATTCTTCTACTTCGAGAACAGGTGTTTTTCTAAACGCAAGCTTACCGCCTAATGCCATAAGCCACACCAACCACAGCGTGCTGCCAATCGCTCCGGCCAGGTCCCAGTGCCAAAAACCAGGGATCACGGTGCTCAGCAATTCGGCCTGGGCCATCAGATAAATGGCGGAGCCTCCGTAGCCCAACCCGATAAGCCAGTTCTTAAAAAAACCTATTTTGTGAAAGGTGGCGGTGAGCACCACCGTCCAGAATATGGTAAACAACTGCCCTAAATGCTCACCCAGCAAAACCCCACCATACTGGTGGATAACTCGGAAGGCGACCAGGGTGGCCGTGCGGCTGCCTACATCAGACGCATGAACTAACAGGTCGGCCAATACGGGAACCACGAATACCCAGCGCAAAAGCCCAGTCATTTGCACTACCAGCGCGATAACGCCAACGGTAGTGGCCACTTTTACCCACTGGGATTCTGTTTCCAGGGCTTTCCCCAGCAAGATATACGCGGGTAGCAGGGGCAAGCCCGAGATAGCAAACGCCAACCAGGTCCAGATCAATGGGCTGCCCCCTTCGTGAAATTTGATAAGCACCACAGCGGTGTCTTGCCGCAAAATGTCAGGATACTCGAAAATAATGGTTAGCATGGTGTAAGGGATGAGTACCCCTAGTGCCCCGGTGATGAGCAACCAGCCGATCAATTTTTCAGTTTTTTTGGAAGTTTTCATGGGTCTATATTAAAAAAAGAGGTGATCTGATAACTATAGTGCCGTAAAAGTTTCAGCAAGCTTATGCCCATGATTTAGTAATGTCTTTTTCATTCTGCATTTGGTGTGTGTGGATGAATATTGACTTCTAAAGTTGCATGACATAAAACAGATAATGTTATTTTTTCGGATGAATGGGAAGTATATCAGGGTGAATGGTAAATATAACAAGGTTAAAAGTTAAGCACAGGCCAGTTATCGTTCAGAGGATGAGGGTTACTGATAATTGCAGGGCACCAAAGCGCCAGCGGTCGTCGCCGATACCATTAACCTCTACCCGGGTGCTGAGCAACTGATAAACTGCCTGCAATTCAATCGCCCTTGATTGATCAGCGAAAGGGGTGAAAGCATAACCTGTCCCCAACCCACCAGCGGAACCAATACCAAACTGGTGAAAGAAATTTTGTGCACCCTGGCTATTTTCAAAGCGGTTTTTAGTGAGTACTGCTGCAAGTCCAAATTCTCCTTTCACAAACAGATGGTTAGCTACAAAAGGATAGTACTTTGCAGCTGCGCCTGCGCTGATGAAGTTAAAATAGTAAGCTTCTTCGTAGCCACCGTCCTCTGGTTGCGAACCGGTTTGCGTATTGCGCACCACCGCCCCCAGCATCAGTCCGTTGACTTTCCGAATTGGTTTGTAAAAACCAATGGTAAATGCATAGCCGGACAGATTAGGATACTTACCTACATTTTTGCGGATACCTTCGGCATTCTCAAAATAACTCTCTTGCCGATCTCGCAACCCCTGCGCCCGGATCAGCTCTTGGCCTCTGCTGAGAAAAGGACGAGCATAGCCCAAGCCAATTTCTACCTGGGTGTTTTGGGAAAGCGGGCTCTGTGCAAAAGCAATTAGGCTCAAAAACGAGAGCATCATGAAGGGTATCAGCACTTTCACTGCATGTTTCAGCGGTGTTTTTATGCTATGCCGACTTCTTAGGCTGTCAAGACGACCCTGGCGAACCGCCCATTGTGCGATCGCATGAAAGAAGTAACCGGCCATTTTGCCTGACCCATTCATTTGTGAGTTGTTTAGTTCTAAAAAGATTGCCAGGTCTAGAATGCTTTTGGGGGTACCGCTCTTACTTAGCAAGCCGTCTTTCTGAAGTCCATAATAAATAAGCATGGCTTCTTCAAAATCCCTGTTCCCTGGCTGCAAAGTGACCCTTACAAGGCAAGGTTGACTGCTTTTGTTTTTAAAGGAGTGTTCTACCCAGGCCGCTACGGCAAGTACGTCTCCTTCTTTCAACAGGCTTTTTTCCTGCCTTTTCTAACGCTTAATTCTCCTTGTAGTACTGCAAAGGTTTCTTCAAATAACGTATGGTAATGGCTAGGATTTCCGGTGCGTGGCGTTATTTCCATCTCAATCACGGACTGTTGACCTCCTTGATTTACCGATTGTATGATGCTTATAGGTTTCATAGGATCGCTTATTTGAAAAAGAAAGAATAACTGATACCGGGAGTGGGATTGATCTTGAAGCTTTCCCCTTCGGCAGCCAAACCGGTGACGCCAATGCGTAAGTTGAGTCCTTTGTACACCATCCAGCGAAAACCGATTTCGGGCATTATGGCGTTTTTGTTTTCGTACTCACGGGTTTGACCCCGGGCATAAGACACGGAAGTGTAAAACGAAGATGGGTTTTCCTTCTTACCAATAGGTAAAAACCATAGGGTTACGCCTGTCCGGATAAACTCAGTAGGGATGTTACTTTCAAAATTGGTCGGATAATAACCAGCATGTACTGAGAGGTTACGGTAACGGTATTCCGCACCAACAGACGGGTTTCGGAAGCCGTTGATACTTATTTCATGGTTAGAAAAGCGGCTTTGCGCCTGGGCAGTAATGCCCGCAAAAGATAATGACAGAATTACAAGTAAAGTTTTCATATCGTTTCATTTTAAATGGTGGAACGATACAAAGGTGCTTTACTTTCTCTGGCCGAAATAGGTAAAAATGTGGGTGTTTTTGGTAGTTATGGAAGGATTAGGTATTCGTGAATTTGGCAGACGGTATACTTGAAAAAAAAATCAGTGAATTCTCATCCGTTTTCATTCCCTGAATGGTCAGAAGTGTAATTGTTCTAAAATTTATGCTTTCACCATTAAAAAATGAAAATGAAAAAATCAGTTCTTTACACTTGCCTGCTGGTAGCAGTAGCTATTTCAGCAGCTTTTATCAGGCTATCCAATGACCATAAGAAACAGCTGGAAACCCTTTCTGGTACCTATGCTGACCTGGAAGGGGTGGATTGGGGCCGAGGTACGTTCGGTACCCGGGTATTTACTTTTGACCAGGGGAAATGGACTTTACTATTTACCCTCGCCCTGGACCCTGAAATGAAAAATCAAGTATTCACCTTCCGAACCGTAGGAACCTACATGGTGCAGGATAAATCATCGGTAGTTCCCAATGCATATAATGCACTGTTTGTGGAAGATAAAAAGTTTGTCACCCTTAAAAATGATGATGAACAACTGGCGCAGGGTTTCGGATTGGCAGCCTGCGGCTTCACCAAAGATGTTGAAAAGAATATTTCAGAAAGTGGTTGCTCGCTTTGGAAACCGGTGGCAGACTGTAGTACCGAATACGAACTGCTCGCCATGGACGATGCTGGTAAGCTTTACTTTGGTCTCCGGCCTGCCGACAACGATATGTGCTCGGTAGAAAAACGACCTACGAAATTGAACGTGCCGGTGATTAGAGTAAAATAATATGCCAATTACCCGGAAAGCATTTCTATAAAAATTAACCTTAATAGCCATGAACACACAAGAAATAGCAAATTGCCTGATTAAGCTTTGCGAGAAGAAAAAATTCAAAGAGGCACGCCAAGAATTATATGCTGAAAATGCTTTGAGCACCGAGGCTGATAGCAAAGAATATAGAGGCTTAAAAACGATGAATGAAAAAGAAAAGCACTGGCATGCCAGCATTGAAGAAATTCATGACATCACAATTTCAAAGCCTTTAATCATTGGAAATTTCTTCAGCCTTGCCTTCACTTGGGACATGACTTATAAGGGTAAGGACAGAAATGCCTGGGAAGAAATTGCTGTGTTTAAAGTAAAAGGCGAAAAAGTAGTCTTGGAAAAATTTTATTATTAAAAATTATAAAAATATTAAAATATTAAAATGAAAAAAATAGTGATCATCGGAGCTATTGGCAAAGTAGGTAGCAAAGTAGCGCATAAATTACTGCAACGAGGCCATTCGGTAACGCTGGTTGCCCGAAATGCCCAGAAACTAAAACCTTTTGTGGAAATTGGTGCGGAAACAGTATCCCTTGCTTTTCAACAGCTTGACCAACTTACCGAAGTACTTACCGGTGCGGATGTTGTTTTAACCATGATTGCCTCCAACCATTTGGCAGTAGATTTTTTAGAAGAACAGAGGCAGCAGACCGATGCACAGGTAGCAGCCATTAAAAAATCCGGGATTAAAAATGTAGTGAACCTGAGCAGTGTCGGCTGCGATGTGATTGAAGGTAATGGCATATTGAAAGGGCTCACTGAAATGGAGGTCAAACTTAACCAGTTGAAAGGTATAAACGTCATCCATCTTCGCCCTACCTTTTATATGGAAAATGCTTTTTATGGTATTGGCTTGATCAAGTATCAGGGTATTCATGGTTTGCCTATTGATGGTGATAAGAAGTTTCCGATGATTGCCACGGAAGATGTAGCCATAGTAATTGTGGACAAACTCACCGCCCTTGACTTTACCGGAAAATCAGTTTTCCCGATCCTTGGCCCGCGGGATTATAACCTGAAAGAAATGACACAAGCGATGGGCCTAGCCATCGGTTTGCCCGCTTTACCGTATCTCGAGTTTTCGCCGGACGACACCATAGGTGGCTTGGTACAATTGGGTGGTTCCAAAGATTTCGCAGAGAAATATGTGGAACTGATGGTGGCTACCAATCATGGACTGCTTAATTATCATCCAAGAACAAAAGAATATACGACGAAGACGACCTTAAACGTGTTTGCTCAGGATGTATTTGCGCCTGCTTACCAGGCAGGATAAAAAGTGGTGCTTCATCTTTATAAAAGATGAAGCACTTTTTTTCTCAATATCTAAAATAAATGATGAAACTAATACATAAATCAGTGCTGATTACTGGTGGGGTTTCCGGAATAGGATTGGAAGCGGTGAAACAATATCTTGCCGAAGGAATGAAAGTCTTTATCTGTGGTAAAACAGCCAGTAAATTACAGGATGCAAAACAAAAATATCCCTCTATCACGGCTATTCCTTGCGATATCAATCTGGATGAAGAAGTGTACAACATGAAGCAGTTAATCAACGATGCTGGGGGTATTGATATTTTGCATAACAATGCCGGTATAGTAACGGTGTATGACTTGGCTTATACAGGTAACAGAATTGCCAGCATCACCCGACAAGAGATAGAAACCAATTATTTAGCAACCGTAAGACTCAAAGCTTTATTTCTCCCTGATTTAATGAGGCGGGAAGAAGCTGCTATCATCAACACCTCGTCGGCAGTGGCCTATTTACCCGCTACCTTCATTCCTAACCTATTCGGCTTCCAAAGCTGCGCTACATTCGTACACCATTTCGTTGCGTAACCAATTAAAGAAAATGAATAGCTCTGTAAAAGTGTTTGAATTAATGCCCCCGGTTGTGGCTACAAAACCCACCGAGTCATTCTCCGGGAAAAAAATGACCACCGAAGCGGTAGTAAAAGAGTTAATTTTCAGCTTGAAAAAGAATCGCTATACGATTAATGTAAGCATTGTAAAAATGTTATACCTGATGGTGCGGCTTTCTCCTAAAACCGCATTTGGTATCTTAAATACCAAGGAAAAATAATCCTATTACTTATGAAAGATAACCAACATGAGCAAACCTTAAAAACCGCATTGACAGGCAACATCAATGCTTTTCAGCAGTTGTTTTCAGAATTCCAAGGGTCCTTAAAATCTTACTTGTACCGCTTGTTGGCCAACAGAAACGATGCTGAAGATCTGACTCATGATACGTTTATCAAAGCATTTGATAAGCTGGCGACCTTCAGAGGAGAAGCTTCGTTAAAAACCTGGGTGTTTCAAATTGCTACCCATTTGGCCTATAATTATTTGCAAAGGCAAAAGCGCTGGGTTCCTGATGTATCTGAACAGGCAAAACAAATGGTACATCATAACAAAACTGTTTACGAGGCTATCATCAGGGTCTCAGAGACTTCCTCTTCCGCCCGTTATGATATGAAAGAACATATTGATACCTGCTTTACCTGCATGGCTAAAAACCTACCCATTGAAAACCAAATCGCATTGATGCTCAAAGATGTATACGATTTTTCGCTGGCGGATATTTGCCTTATTCTTGACAAAACCGAAGGAGTAGTAAAATATATATTGCAGGATGGGCGAAAAACAATGACTGATATTTTTGACAACCGCTGCGCTTTGATCAATAAAAATGGGGTATGCCACCAATGCTCCGAACTTAATGGCTGGTTTAATCCCAAAGAAAACCAGCAACAAGCCCTAATGAGACTAAATCTGGTAAAAGGCTCAAACAAGTTTGACCGTGAAGTACTTTACCAAATGCGGGCCAAACTGGTGAAAGCTATTGACCCTTTATGTTCGCAAGGAGCAGACCTACAGGAAATCTTGTTAAAATGTAATAGCATGGTAATGGGGGAAACTGCAATACCTGATTGATAAGACTAAAGAAGCTGTTAAAGTGTACAAATTGATAAGGCCCAGACTGATATCCGATGCCTCACTTAAAGTTTTTTTTCAGAATTTGATGGTCGATAATTCAGTATATGCCGCATATTTGCTGAATGATAATTATCATTTACAATGCACAACTTAACTTGCTATTGTAGAGAACTCAATCAATACCCACTTCAATTCGGACAACTAAATCAGCAGCAGGTTGACTTGATTATGTATAAAACAAGAGATGACTAGTTTTCTGAAGCGGGAAAAATAGCCCGCCAAGTTGCTTTTGATTTTAAAGTTTTTGCAAATAAGTTGTTAGAAAATAGTGAACTAAATATTTCATTATTGTAAAAAAACTCTGAGATTGACTATAATATCTGCTATCATAAGAACCGTTATCCTTCCAATATATTAAGGCGCTACGGGACTGCCAGCTCGTCATATACTTGTTTAGGTTATTATACCTCGTAAAATTACTTTGACTGTCATGCTTATGACATACCTTCTAAATTCATCAAATGTGCTTAGAATAAATAGGAAAAGGGCATGATTTCCCCTTTTCCAATAGATATCCCGAGTTGAAAAGAATTCATTAAATACTACTTTTGAGAAAAGTCCCTTTTCAGTACTTCTCTCAAGCTTTCTGGTACATGACCGGTAAGTTTTTTAGTATTGTCTCTCACCTCAGCTACCTTGCCATCTTTGATCATTTTGTACACTGGGATCATATAATCAGCTACAAAGTCAGGAGCACCGGCCTCACTGAGTGTGCGACGGTAAGTTGTTTCGTCGGGATTAGGATATACAATTTGCTCTCCTCGTATTTCCGTCAATAAAGCAGCAACGTCAAAGTAGTTCATGGGTTCATTACCCGTAAGTTCAATGGTCTTTTGATGGTAGGTATCATCAGTAAGCAAAGTCGCAATAGACGCTCCAAGGTCTCGGGCTGAAATAAAAGCGGTTTTGCCCTCCCCAGCAGGAATGAAGATTATTTTGCGCTGTTCAATATTTTCCCGTTCATAGTTGCCCAGGTTTTGCATAAAAAAGCCCGGTCTGATCACCCGCCAATCTAAGTTACTTTGTTTAAGTTTATCTTCCATCTGTGCATGAAAAGGCATTTCAGGCACCTGTTCCATACCGTAAGCCGACAAATAAACTAATCGGCTCGGGCCTTGTTTGATGATGTGCTCTACGAAGGGTAACAGCATATTGAACAGATTTGGATACAAGGGAGGGCCTAATACAAACACACCATCTATCTTTTCGGTGGCAGGTGCAAAAGTACTGTGGTTTTCAAAATCAAAAGTGATGCTTTCTATTTTGTCGCCAAACTGCGCATGACTTTTTTCAGGATGTCGGCTGGCGGCACGAATCTCATGTTTGTTGTTGAGTAATGCCTGAATAACTTCGGTGCCTACAGTGCCGCTTGCCCCGGTAATTAGATATTTTGCCATAATTGTTTTTTTGTCGTAAACTTGAGACAATCAGTATATTTTTGCAAGTAGGTACCAAAAAGTAGAGTAGTATATAAAAAGTAACTATTGCTGTGGATCAGTGTTTTATGATGGAAAAAAAATTAGCCTATCCGAAAAAAAATAAAAAAATAGAAGCTGGTGACACTTTACTTTGCCCAGTCATAACGACCCTGAGTGTGATTGGAGGGAAATGGAAACCAGCCATTCTCTGGGAAATCCAGCAGCATGGGGTAATGCGATTTGGTAAAATTAAGCGATCCATAGCAGGGGTAACGCAAAAAATGTTAACTCAACAACTCAGAGAGTTGGAAGAAGATGGTATCCTCACCCGGAAGATTTATGCTGAAGTACCACCCCGGGTGGAGTATGACCTCACCGAATATGGCTGGTCACTTTCTCCGGTACTGCGAGAGATGGCAGAATGGGGCATCCGTCATCAACACTCAGAACCAACAGTAAGTCAATAGAAAATTTAATCTAGTAGCAAAAAATATTAACAAAGTAAGGTTATATCAGAAGTCATTATTCCGATTTGATATAAATAGACAGCACTATTGTATATTTTGTACCCTATTAAATCGGAGATTTATCATTGTGAGGGTGTTCATAAGACGTTGTATACAAAAAAAACCTCAAACAGGATGACTTTAAAATTTTTTATCATGCATTTTAAATACTTCTCCACTCAAAAGGTAAATAATCCTAATACTCTTCATTAATAATTCAACTTTTTCTGCCAGATAGATGTATGCTCCTGATCCAAGCCTTTAAGTACTTTGACAAGTACATTTTTACTATTGGAGTCCAAACCTTCTGATACGCCCGGCCGCAAGACTTTCATCTGGCTGGAAGTAATCAACTGGGTATTGTTTGCCATTTTTACAAGCGTATATTTTGGTTTGAAAAGCCCGATCTTAGGGGCGCTGGACACCGTACTTGGGTTAGTTCTAACAGCATGGAGCTTGCTGGTAAATTATCGTATTGACAAGAAAGCTGCCCTTAATATTCTGCCCCGTTTTTTATGGCTGCTGTTGGCCGGGTACGTCTCTGTTTACGTTGCCTTGATGAACAAAGATATGCTGTTTGACATTGGTCCATTTATAGGAAACTAATAACCTACTAACTAACCTAACTACATCTCATGGAAATACTCTTCCGTCCGGCTACCCAAGCCGATTTATCCTTTGTAGCTTGGTGCAATTACAAAGCTACCTCACCCAAGCCGGGTTTTTCATACTGGGAACCGCTTTTAGAGGACTTCAACACCAGTGTACTTAAGTTTATAGAGACCGTACTGGCCCATAATGCGCTGTCCTGGGGACAAGTAGAAGATTTCGTACTGGGTACATACAACGGCAAACCCGTATGCGGAGCTTCAGGCTTTGTCATGCCCTCCCATGATTATAGTCCACTTCGGTTAGATTGCCTACCCAGGGTGGCAGAAGCTTTACATTGGCCGGATCAATATCTCACTATTTTTAAGGAACGATACGAGCAGGTATGGTCTGACCCACACGAAGAGACATTGAAACCAAGCGGTGAGTGGACCATAGAATGTGTGGCTGTTGCAGAACAATTTCGCAAGCAGGGACTGGGAAAACAGCTCATAACTTCCCTCCTGGATGCAGGTAAAAAACGGGAATGCCGCAGTGCCGGAATTGCGGTTACCCTTGATAACAGCGCTGCCGAAGCCTTATACAAATCTGTCGGATTTCAATCCTATATTACTTATTGGGCTGCTTATTTTGAGGGGTACTATCCAGGTAGCCATAAATTCAGGAAAATGCTTTAGCAGACCAGACTACTACTACTAATTGGCAAGTTCTCAAACCTGCATTGAGTGGTTGTGAAAGTTTATCTTAGCTAACAGACTGAAACCTTTCTAGTTTCATATACTATTTAATGCTTTGTCATGGTGAAAATACAAATGTCCTTTGAAACGGAGTTGATCATTGAATATCCAACCATACACGTATAAGTGTTCAAAACCAACATATTGGATAAAGCAGAAGGCAGAAAAATTGTCTGTTACTAAACGAAAGTTTTCCTGATTACAAAATTAATTTTGATTTGGAAGACTGTGATAAGATATTAAGGGTTGAGGTTGCAAAATACTAGATAACTAACACGCAGACTATCATCGCCTTAGTAAAAAAAAGGTTTTATAATAGAAATGCTGCCATGAAATCTTTAGAAATATAATTCCACCGGTGTCGTAATTTATCTTTTGCATATTAATATGTGTTTTGCTAAATCTACTTTTTCTATTTTCCCTTTTTGACTCTGATATTGTCTCAAAGTTCAGTTCATGTCTTCATCTAAAAATTCTCCTATAACGATATCTGCCCAAGACCGTTCCACTTGGCGCAAATGGTTGATTGAGAATCATGCTGTTGAGAAAAGTGTTTGGCTTAAAATTTTCCGAAAAAATAGTAAAACGCCCAGTGTTTCCCACGATGAAGCACTAGACGAAGCACTCTGTTTCGGTTGGATTGATAGTTCCATAAGGAAAGGCGACGATCAGCACCATTTACAGTTTTTTGCAAAACGCAATCCGAAAAGCAACTGGAGTAGAGTAAACAAACGTAAAGTTAGGATACTTACAGAGACTGGTCTAATGACCGAAGCAGGTCAGGCAATAGTTGACTTAGCTAAAATAACAGGTACTTGGACAGCCTTGAATGAAGTTGAAGAAGGTATAATTCCGCCTGATTTGGACAAGCAATTAGCAAATAGTTACATTGCGGAGCACCACTTTAGGAATTTCCCCCCTTCAGTAAAACGGGGTATTTTGGAATGGCTGTTTAATGCCAAGACAGAAAAAACCCGTACCAAACGCATCCACGAAATCGTAAAACGCGCTGAACTAAACGAACGGGCAAACTACCCCTCGGAAAAAAAGTCTTAGTTATAATTGTACAATAAACCCTACTACTGATAAGCCAATGACTGAATTAAACCACTTTATCAAATCGCAAATCAATATTTCAGACGAAGTTTTACAAACTATTGTCTCAAATTTTCACGAACACACAATCAAAAAAAACAGGTTTCTCATAAAGAAGGGGCAAGTGGTGTCGTCTTATTATTTCATCAAGTCGGGCGGGCTTCGGATTTATTTTGACAAAGATGACCAACAGATAACGGGCTGGTTGGCTTTTAAAAATGATTTCTTCTCCGAGTTAAACAGCCTCAAATCCGGTCAGTCGACTCAGTTCAGTATTCAAGCCATTGAAGATTGCACATTAATGATGATTGACAATTTACAAATGGAATTACTTTATAAGCAATTTCCGCTGTGGCAGCAATTTGGAAGACTGATTTGGGAAAACGCTTTTCTTAAAGTTATCAATGGAATCCTTAGTTATCAAACGATGACCGCTGAAGAACGCTATTTGTCTATGATGAAACAGTCTGATCTTTTGCAACGAGTGCCCTTAAAACAACTTGCTTCTTATCTGGGGATTACGCAAACCTCATTAAGCAGGATAAGAAAAAATATAGGGCATTAGTTGCCATTTGGCAATTTTGCCAAAGCACTTTTTTTTGAATTTTGCATAAATGTTAAACATAATAATTATGCAGATCAAAACTTTTAACAGATTACTTGGTTTTTCGCTCTTCTTTTTGGCGTATTGGTTTTTCGGAAATCTATATGCAGAAATTGTGTTAGCACCCAATCAGCTGACAAATTCGTATGAAGCTCTTAAAAACTGGCAGGGCTATTCTACTATTACCAACCCCATTTATTATTACGTTCCTTTTACACAAATTGCTGTATGTGCAATATGCTTTCTATATATTAAATCAAAAGATAAAGCTGAAAAAGCCTTATTGAAGAGAGCGAGTATTTTTGGGTTACTTTCTATCGCTATAACTGCCATAATAGTAACCCAGCTAAACATAAAACTCTTTTTTGGTGACCTTGATAAGTACAAAGAGCAAATTTATACTTTATCTGTAATCTGGCTTATCGGAAACGCTGTTAGACTTTATCTGGTGGGTAGTTCATTGTTTTACACCTTCAAAGTTTACCTGTTAAGAAAAGCATCTACTGTGCAAATGCTTCATCGGGCAAATCGCAGCGGCATTCTAAAATAGCGAGTTTTAAGCCATCAGCAAAAGTTGTATTCCCAGGAAATACTATCAGCATGCCAAGCATAGGGAGGTGCTACTGGCTCGCTCAGCGGGTCACTGATCATTGGCGAAAAGCGAATTGTAGATGAATAAAAACATAATTCCGAATATGTGTTTCATAACTTTTTTGGTAAATAAACAAGGTTTATTTAAAGCAAGCCACCCGATTCTTACTATATTGATCTTTCTCATCTACTATAAAAAATACGAAAATCGTGCCTCAAACTTGTCCTTTCTTTAATTTTGCAGGGATTAAAGGTTCGTGCTGACTTTTTGCCAAATGACAATTTTCATATCCTTGGTATTATTTAACTTACTGTGATGGAAAATTTGATCAACTACCTACTTCAATTCGGACAACTTAATCCTCAGCAGATTGATTTGGTCAAGGATAAAGCAAAAGAAATCTATGTAAAGAAGGAAGAATATTTTTCGGAAGCAGGGAAAGTTGCCCGACAAGTCGGTTTTATGATTGACGGAATCATGCGCGTTTGTTATTATAACCACAAAGGCGAAGAAGTTACCCGATACTTTATAGATGAAAACAATTTTGTAGTGGATTTGAACAGCTTTAACTATCAAATTCCGTCATCGGAATATGTGCAAGCCATTACTGACTGCAAACTCATTGTGTTTTCGCATAGTGCTTTAACAGAACTTTCAGGCACTATCATCGGCTGGGACAGTATGGTTAACAAAATCACTTCAAAATCTTTGTTGCAGAAAATAGAACGCATAAGTCCGCTGGTTGCAGAAGACGCCACTACACGCTATTTGAGGTTTATGGAAAGGTATCCCACACTCACCAATCGCATTCCTCTTTCTTATTTGGCCTCATACTTAGGAATCACCCAATCATCACTGAGCCGAATCAGAAAAAACGTACGATTATAAAATCCTTTTTGCCAAATGGCAAATGTTGTCAGAAATTATAGTAGCAGATTTGTGTAAACAAAATCTCAAAAAAATGACAACATTATCCATGCTGTTTGTATTAGCAACAAGTTTTGGTACAATGGCAATTGTACAAAAGAATTATCCTCAAACTAAAGTTGTAGTAATCGTCAATGCACCCATTGATAATGCTTTCAATTATATCGTTCCTGTAAAATTGGAACATATATTCAAAAAATACAAAAACCTTCCTGCCATTGTAAAAACAGATGAAAAAGAAAAATGGATGAAAGCAGGACTTTCCAGAACAGTTTATTTTGAGGACGGTTCAACAGCAAAAGAAACATTGTTAACGGTCGTTCCACATACCTCATTTTCCTACCGAATAGAAAATTTTACTTCACAGTTACGTTTTTTAGCCAAAAGAATTGAGGGTGATTGGTTATTTACGGATTTAGGCGATGGACAAACAATAATTGAATGGACGTATAAAGTAGTACCGAAAAATTTTATGTGCAAAAAAATTATCAATTTGGCAATTCTAAAAAACATCAATGGCTTATTGGCAAATGCTTTGGCTATATTAAAAACAGATATTGAAGCGTTTGACGAAATTTAGCTGCTACCACTTGGGTTATTCTAGCCGGAAGCAGTCAGTTTCTAACTCCTGTGCTTCAAATAAATTATGAACAAACAGCCCCTCATAGATTTTATCAAACTTAACATCCCTAACATTCCGGTGTCGGAAGCGGCCTTGGCCCTGATTGCGGAAAATTTTGAGGAAAGGGAGATCATCAAAAATGATTTCCTGCTCCGGGCGGGCAGGGTGAGCGGGTACTTTTATTTGTCGGAGGGCTTTATGAGGGCCTACACCCATGACCCGGATGGAACCGAAATTACCACTTACTTTTATCCAAAGGACCGGGTCGTCTTTGAGGCTACCTCTTTTTTTCTCGGCATTCCCTCTACCGAAAGTATCCAGGCAGTTTCAGCGTGCAAAGGCTACTACACTACTTTTGATAAACTTAATGAGCTCTTTCACTCGGTACCGGAATTCAGGGAGTTCGGAAGGGCCATGCTGGTCCGGGAGTTCACCGCTTACAAACAACGGACACTGGTCATGATCAACAAAAGCGCGGAGGAACGGTACGCTGAACTGATCACCACCAACAAGGAAATATTTCAGTTTGCCCAGCTCAGGCACATTGCCTCTTATTTGGGCATCACCGACACTTCGTTAAGCAGGATAAGACGGGAGTTTTCCAAAAAATAGGTTTCCGGCTTTTTCTTGCCAATTGGCAAGCGGGTTCTTTTCATTTGGCAAGTATTCTTACTGTTCTCGTCCACTTCTTTGCATCATAAGTTTCACCACAAAATTTATGAGCAATGGTCGTTCTTGAGTATCCGAAAAAAATTTCAACTCGCCTTTCCAGCATTGATACCCTCAGGGGGCTGGTGATCATCCTGATGGCCCTGGACCACGTGAGGGACTTTTGGAGCAGTTTTCCCTACCGGCCAGATGACGTGAGCCAGGCGTCCGTCTCTTTGTTTCTTACCCGCTGGGTTACCCACCTTTGCGCACCCACATTCATTTTCCTGGCCGGGGTAAGTATATTTTTGTACCAACAAAAGGTCGAGAACAAGCAATCAGTGTCCCTTTTTTTGATCAAGCGGGGAGTTTGGATGATTGTACTGGAAATTTTTGTCGTGAATTTTCTTTGGCAGTTCAGTTATAACGTTCTCTTTTTGCAGGTGATATGGATCATCGGTTGGTCCATGCTCGTGATGGCCGCCCTCATCTGGTTGCCCCGCTGGATGTTGATCGTTGCCGCCCTGGCAATCGTTGGTTTCCACCAGTTACTCAGCCTCTTGGAACCGCAACAACCTACGATGCATAACCTTCTCTGGGTCTTTTTTCACCGGCCCGTCCTCTATATGTCGATGGGAGATGGGGTGCCTCCCCTGTTTGATGTTTACCCCCTCATTCCCTGGGCAGCCGTCATGCTCGGCGGCTACTTGATCGGACCCTGGTTTCGCCAAGCAGCCGACCAAAGGAAGAACAATCTGCTCCGGCTGGGCAGTGTTCTAATCGTGTTTTTCATCGCGCTGCGGGCAACCAACGGTTACGGTGATCCCAACCCTTGGGCTATCCAGGAACGGGGGTGGATATTCACGCTTCTGTCGTATATCAGCATCAGCAAATACCCTCCGTCTCTGCTGTATATTTGCCTTACCCTGGGAATAGCTTCCTTCTTGCTGATTCTTTTTGAAAGGACAAAAGGGATGGTTGTTGATTTTCTTGGAGTGTTTGGCCGGGTACCGCTCTTTTTTTATCTGATCCACATCCCCATCATCAACCTGGGAGCGCTTATCTGGACGTACCTGTCTTTTGGCAAATCTGTTAACTTCTTTTTTACGCCCTCCGCGTACTGGCCCGCCGATTATGTGCCTCACCTGTGGCTGACCTACCTGGTATGGGCCGCTCTGGTGGCCGGGCTGTACTTTGTGTGCCGGTGGTACGGAAATTATAAACGGCAGCATCCTTACCAGTGGTTGAAGTATTTGTGATGGATATTCAAGCTTCCTGTCATTTGGCAAGTCGCTTCTTTTCT
>JBBSOG010000061.1:0-17905 GCA_038259985.1 Cytophagales bacterium | reverse complement strand
AGTTTGCAAACTTCATCTGCGCTCTTTGTGTGGACTTTTCTTTGCGACCTTTGCGTGATGAAAAGGGTTCACGCAGAGACCGCAAAGGTTATTAACGCAAAGTGCGCAAAGATTTTCATGAATAAGTTTTTATTGATTAAAAATCAGCCTGTCTCCACACTATTTGTCAAAGAACCAGAAAGTAAAACTCATTCGCCCGAAGGTTTTACGTCACTCAGCTTTTTAAGCAAATCCCTTTCCTGTATCATCTCCGGCTGGTTTCGGATGTTGAGTTCAAAAATATCAGGCCGGGCATAGTGCCCGATCACATCAAAGTCCAGCTTGGCCGCGATGATGTCTTCCAGTTTCAGTTCGGCCACTAATGCACCACTTTGGTCATATAAAGGCCCCGCCAGTATTTCTCCCATTGGGGAAATGATGACGCTGCCGCCCCTGCTCATGATAGGTTTGTCAGATTCAACCAGCTTTTGATACTGCTCAGGATACATATTTTTCTCAAAATACTGATTGCAAGCCAGCACAAAACAGCGTCCTTCCAAAGCAATATGCTGCATCGTGGCCAACCAGCCGGGACGTTCATCCGCAGTGGGGGCAAGGTAGATTTCTACGCCCTGCCGGTACATTGCCATGCGGGCCAGCGGCATATAATTTTCCCAGCAGATCAGTCCGCCGAGTTTACCAATACTGGTCTGCATACTAATGAGCGAATCTCCACCAGCCTCACTCCAGATGACCCGCTCCAGGCCGGTAGGCTTGATCTTTCGGTGCACACCCATCAAACCTGCTTTTGGGGAGATATACAATATGGAACAATATAGGCTACCGCTCCGGATGTTTTTCTCGGTGACGCCAATTGCCAGATATACTTGTTGTTCTTTGGCAAGTGCTTCAAGTCTAAGCAAATCTTCACTTTCTACATCCACCGCGTTTTGATGGTATTCGGCATACAGCTTATGTCCGGCATCGCTGCGGCTGCCTACCACGGTACCAAAAGAAAAGCCCCGGGGGTAGCCAGGGATAAAAGACTCGGGAAATACAAGTAGCTGACAGCCTTCTTTTGCATATTTCTCCGTAAGCTGCTCCACCTTTTGTAGGCAAGCTTCTTTGTGAAAAAAGACCGGGCTATCCTGTATTACACAAACTTTTACTAAGGTCACAAATGAAGGTATTAGGACAAATTCGTACTATTTGGGGGCAAAAACCTGCTGGTCAAAAGACGCAGCAGGGGCAAGAAGTCAGAACCTGCTGGTCAAAAGACGCAGCAAGGATAGTTTGCTTTGGTGTTGAAGAACTGTTTAAAAAGCAATTTCGTCCGGCAAGTATTTAGAAGCTAGGTCTTCGTAATAAGGACGTAACTCTTTTACGTTGGGTGCTTTGGGTGACTTGGTGTACAGGTCATAAGGATTGAAAGTCCGCACCCACTTGAACATCTCATGGTCATGTTTGCTCATCAGGTGGTTGTAGGCTTCCTCTTTATGTTGTGCATAAAATGAATGGTAGCGGATGATATATAATGCCGGTTCGGGTAAATAATCCTTCATCGCCGTGTACAAATATTCATCATGTCCCCAGGATAAGTGTACATTATCCAACCCACAGTTGGGTTCATAAATACCATACTTGGTGTTGAAGCGCTTATCATGAAAATCGGGATTGTCTTGGAAGAATTCGGGGTACACAATCTTATCAGAATACTGGCAGCCTACTGGAAAGGTATCGCCGACTACGGCCCACTGAGGCTCATCAAATAAGCAAAGTATTTTGCCTAAATCATGTAAAAATCCGGTCAGGATCATCCAATCCGGTTGACCATCAGCACGTATGGCTTCAGAAGTTTGCAGCAGGTGTTGGGTTTGATCCAAATCAATGTCCGGGTCAGAATCATCTACTAGAGTATTCAAAAACTCAACGGCCTCCCACAAGGTCATTTTCTTTTTTTGCAGTTTTTTATATTCCGCCTCCTTTTGCATTACAAAATCGTAAGTCTGGTGCAGGTGGTTCTGGCGGTAAAATTCCTTCACCGTATCCCGGCCGGGGCTGTCATAGTTTCTGAATTCTTCTTTAGCTTTTTCTTTTTCTCCATTTTCAGGATAACGCGCACGAAGATCTTCCTCCCAAAGCTCTTCAATATCTAATTGTTTTTTTAGATTTTCCATAAATGTCAATTTACGTATTTCTTTTTATTTATTGTCCTAACCAAATGTAAATTCCTATGATAATAACCGTCAGAATGATGCTAAAAGGTTTAGTGTATTTCCATTGTTTTAGTTCTAATGCCCCAAAATCAGCCGGTTGAAAGCGTTCGATATTGGGGTAAAACTTAGAAACAACAAACATCACCAATAAGTTGAGCAAAAATTCTATTCCCCAAATATGTACAAAATGAATATTTACTTCCAAAATAAAGGTCATGGTGATGTAAAAAGCCAGACCCACAAAGAGCGCAGCCTTAGCCCCGGCAGCAGAAATCTGCGGAATGAACAAACCAGCAATCATAATAGAAGCAATGGGGATAAAAAAGATGCCATTCAATTGTTGTAGCAATTGATACAAGCCTTCGGGGGCACTGGCGACCAGAGGCGCAGCCAAAATGGCGACGATGGCCAATACAGTAGAGCTTATTTTTCCAGCCCTTACTAATTGGTTATCGGTGGCATCTTTGTCAATGAGTCTTTTGTAAATACCTATGCTAAAAATGGTAGCGGTACTGTTGAGCACACTGTTAAAAGTACTGAGTACCGCGCCCATCACTACCGCAGCGAAGAGGCCCACAAAGCTTAGCGGCAGCACTTTTTTGATCAGCTCCGGGTAGATCATGTCCTGATTGTCGTAGAGGGAATCGCCAAAATAGTAGAAACCAATGACGCCCGGTAGTACGATGATGAGGGGGACAAATATCTTCAGGGCACCGGTGTAGAGCAAGCCTTTTTGGGCTTCTACCAGGTTTTTGGCACCTAGTGCCCGCTGCACAATCGTCTGGTTCATGCCCCAGAAATATAGTTGATTGATCACCAAACCGGTAAATAAAGCACTGAAAGGCAGCACCGAATCCGGGGCGCCGATGACATTGAACTTCTCCGGGCTATTTTCATATACTTTGGAAAGGCCGTCTAATATATTGCCGTCCCCAATGTCCCAAAGGGCTAAAACAGGTACTGCCAGCCCGCCGATAAACAGGCCGATCCCATTGATGGTATCCGAATAAGCCACAGCTTTCAATCCGCCAAAAATCGCGTAGCAGGAGCCGATCAGTCCGATAGCGACTACAGTGATCCACAGCCCTTCGGTTTGGGTGACGTTCAACACTTCCGAAACATTGAAAATGCTTTCCAGGTTGATGGCACCGGTAAAGAGCACAATGGGTAGCAAAGTGACGACAAAGGAGATCATGAGGAAAAACGCGACCAAAGTACGGGTCATACTGTCAAAACGCGCTTCCAGGTACTGGGGAATGGTGGTAAGCCCCATCCTCAGGTAAGTAGGAATAAAATAAATCGCGGCCACAATCAGCGCCAAGGCAGAAGTAACCTCCCAGGCAATGACAATCATTCCATTTTTGTAAGAGGAACCATTCAGACCGATCAGGTGCTCGGTAGAAATATTGGTAAGCAACATAGAGCCTGCGATGACAATCCCCGTCAGGCTTCGTCCGCCCAGAAAATAACCATCCCGGGAGGACAATTGGTCTTTGCGTAGTTTATACCATGAATAAAAAGCCACGAAAGCCGTGAAGCCCACGAAAGACAGGAGGGTTTGCATGATGTTGTGTTAGTAGTAGAAGTTGTTGTAAAAATACAATGTATTGTTGTTTAGGTAAGATCGCAATTTCTGGTAAATTTTTTAGCCAAACAGCAACACTAAATTTACAAGACTTCTCTTAAAGAGGGTTCATAAAATTTGTAAAATTACTTTGCATTTTTAATAACCTTCTTTACCTGAAGAATCCTCACAATACCAATAATCAAGGTCAGCACAGCGATACCTAGAAAAACAAAGCCTAACGTTTTATATTTTTCAAAGTAATCCAATTCTACAATACCTACCCCGGCACCAAACAGCGCTACGGAAGTCCTGAAATAAGCCAGGAATGTCCGTTCATTGGCCATTTTAGTCCTTTCAATAGCAAGTATGTCCCTGAGAATCAGCTCTTTATTTTCTTCCATAAAATTTATTTTTTTATTGTCCAAGAGCAAAGATAAGGGTAATTCCAGAAAGATTGATGGGCATATATGGTTGGGAAAGGATAAAAAAAAGCGGCACGAAAATTTTCGTGCCGCTTTTCCTAGCCTCATGTAAACCTCAAATTAGAGAACTTAGAAGTAAAAAAATATAAAATCTTTAGTTTAAAAAATTAAGCTCTCTTCAACCTTTACTTCGCTACTACATAGTCAAACTTATTGCCAACGTGCCAAACCGCTAAAAACGTGGATTAGGGTGATTGACGTATGAACATTGTTCCCCACTGCTGGGTAAATATTACCCAATTTTGGGGTTTACTGATCAAGCCACAGCTTGAAGCTTGCCACCCTGTCCCGGCTTACCAGCACATCCTTATCATCAGATTGGTGAAGCACCAACCTCAGACGGCTGCTGGAATAAGTGATAATATCAGCAATAGACTGAAGATTGATCAAATATTTACGGCTGATCCGGAAAAAAACTTTAGGGTCAAGCACTGCTTCCAACTGATCAAGTGGCGGATCAACGATATAGTGTCGTCCATCCTGGGAACCTCCGTTCCGGGAATACATATAAGTCATTTTCTCCCGGCTACAGAAGTATAGCACATCCCTTACATCAATTGTTTTGATATGTTCACCTACTTTTACCACAAAACGGCTTTTGTACTGTCGGCTCAGCATTTCTACCATTTGCTGAATCTGACGAAAATCTACCTGCACTTCCCGGCCTTGATGAAAGAATTTTCTAAACTTATCTAAAGCTGCTTTCAACTCAGCAGGGTCAATAGGTTTGAGCAAATAGTCCACACTGTTGACTTTAAAAGCCTGGATGGCGTACTGGTCGTAAGCAGTCGTAAAGATCAGCGGAGAAGTAATTTCAACTTGTTCAAAAATGTCAAAGCTCAGCCCGTCTGCCAGTTGGATATCCATAAAGATGAGATCGGGCACAGGATTTTCCAGCAACCACTCTATTGAGCGTTTTACTGTATCTAGTGCAGCCAAAACTTTTAGTTCAGGTGCAAGCTGCTGCAACAGAGCGCCGAGCCTTTTAGCAGCCGCCTTTTCGTCTTCAACAATTAGTACCTTCATGACACGGAAAGTTTGAGCAGGGGAAGTTTTACAGTGAAGCTTTGCAGGTCTTCCATGATTTCTACCGTCAGTTGACTCAGGTGCCCATATCGTGATTTGATGTTCTGCAAGCCCAGGCCGGAAGAGTATTCTTTGGCATTTTTTCTCTGTAAATTATTCTTGACCGCGATATGTTCCCCTTCCCTCACAATCCAAATATGTAAAGGATATTCCGTTGAAATCTCATTATGTTTGATCGCGTTTTCTACCAGCATCTGTAGTGAAAGGGGCGGAAGCATCAGGTTTTCATCTTCAGAAATTTGTATGTCTACCTGTAAGTTATCTTCAAAGCGAATCTTGTGAAGGAAAACAAAAGAGCGCACCGCCGCTAGTTCGTCACTCAGCGAAACCACTTCCTTATCCTGCGTATCCAACACATAGCGATACACTTCGGCCAGTTTGCGGATAAATAGGGCTGCCTGGTCCTGATCTTCATATACCAAATTGGTCAGCGCATTAAGGCTGTTGAACAAAAAGTGCGGATTGATCTGGTTTTTCAAAGATTCGTATTGCGAAGCGATATGCGCTCTTTTGAGTTGTTCGGTCTCTATCGCTGCCTGCCGCCAATCCAGCAAAAAGCCACGGCTGGTGAGAAAAGTAGTCATCCCCACGGTGATGATCAGTGGCAAATACATGTTGTCTAAGTAACTGCTCCAGGGTACGTTACATTCACATCGCGGTTCAAAAATTATTTTGATAAACACGAACAGGATGGCAAGTATTACCACGGAAGAATACGTAAACATGGCCAGGATACCGACTACTAAACGTTTGAGAGGCTGGTCAATCCATGGGATAATGCGGTCAAGGTAATGGTCTAAATAAGTATTACCGTATCCCAATGCAAATGCATACAGGACAGAAATCAGCCAACTGGGCCAAACTCTCCCGATACCCTCCCAAGATGTAAATGATTGCGGGTCAAGGAGTACGGCGATCAGCGTACCGATGAATACTGAAGTGCCCAGTTCAATATAAACTTGCTTATGAGAAGGAATCCGCATCACTATATATGTTGTAAAAATAGATAATATTTATGGCTTATCACAATGTGCGCTAAGCGCTTCTGCATTGCCTTTTCCCCAGGCCGGTTGTAGTCCGTCTACTTCTTTTTGGTGTTCAAATAGCACTAGCGCTTGGGTTGCTTTTTTGCAAGCTTCCCCAGTATCGCTCTGGAAAAACTGGGCGGTGCCGTACTCCATCTGGGCCAACAGCACAAGCGGCCGGGGATTTTTAGGGTTCATCTGTGCTGCTTTTGACAGGGTTTGCGTCGCTTTGGGCGCCAGCTCCTGTCCACGGGTGGCGGGATCAATGCTTACCCGGATCATATAAAGGTAACCTTGCAATGCAACAAGCTCCGATTCATCCTTGTCTTGAGAAGTGATTTGATCCAGATGTTTTTGTGCCAGGTCCAGTTGTTCATCCGATTGCTGCATGGCTGCTAGGTTGATTCTGGCGTAAGCTGCATAATAATGGGGCAGCCATTGCTCCGGCTCAGCGGTAGCGATTCTCTCAAAGTAGTTGGCTGACTGGTTGACCGCCTTCGGGCCTTTAGCCTGATACAAGTCTTCAATACCTTTTTTCATGGCCTCTTCATAGCCATTTCCAGCGAATAGGTTTTGTGAAAAAATGAACAAAAGTGCGAAGGTGTAAATAAGTGATCTCATGTTTGATAAAATTTAGGGTGAATAAATAATTTAGTTGGTCTAATTCTCTGGTCACGCATTGCAAATGCGCGCCAGTTTTATGAATAATTATAATTGATCTAATTGATTGGCTTGTTGATTCTTCGTAAGCGTGATAAATATGCCGACAAAGAAAAATCGGGGCGCGGGCGGGGCAATAGCTTGTCGGGCGTAATTTCCCTGGCTGTCCGAGTGGTCAGCGTAGTGGTACCCGAAAATATTGTCCGTGCCCAGCACATTGGTAACTGAGGTATAGAAGATGATATTTTGCTTGTACAAGAAGGCGGCATTCAGGCTCAGGTTGTGGTAAGCAGGTGTCCTGCCCGCCATAAAACCTTCCTGGTTAGGATTGTCATAAGGTCGGGCACTGGCCCATTGGTAGGTTCCTCCTATTTGTGTTCTGAGCGAAGTAATAAAATGCTTGTAGACCGCTGAGAAATTATGCCGGGAGGCAAAACCGGGCATCGCCGCCTGGGGATAATCCTGATAATCACGCTCGGTATCCAGCAGGGAATAAGAAATCCAGTAATCCCCGTTGGGAATGGACTTGCGGTCGCGCCAAAAAACTTCCAGTCCCCGGGCATAACCTTTGCCGGCATTACTCAAGTTGATAGGTTTGCTGTCTGCATCAAGTTTGTATTTGATCAGTTGATCATATTGCTTATGGTACGCCTCTATGCGGAAGGTCTTTCCCGGTTTTACATATTGATAGTTGAGGATATAATGATCTGCCCGTCCGGAAGTCAGTTGGGGATTCAGCAACAGCCATTGCGTGAGAGGCTGCTGAAAATATTGTCCGTAAGCCAACGATAGTTGGCTATCTTTACCTGTTTTATAAGCCATAGAATAACGGGGCGCTACCGTTCCCCGCTGTTGAAGGGCGGAGTAGGTATACCTTAGTCCGGGGCGGATCACGAAACGATGGCCCAGGTATAAATCACCCTCCACAAAAGCGGCACTCAGGTTTTGCTGTAGCCCACTTTTGCCTATTTCAGACGCCGCTTCCTGCTGGTATTGCTGGCCGGTTTGCTGGTACATATTTTCCACACCCATCCGAAGGGCTGCCTGCGCTGAGAGGTCATAAGTGAATACTGTCTTGGCATGCCAGTACTGGTTTTCTTCTCTGATATTCTGGTGGTTGATACTTCTGTTTTGCTCATCATAAGTGTAAGACAAGCCTCCTCTTACCGACCATTTTTTACCGATCACTTCACGATAGCTTAGGTTGGCATACAGGTTATCATTGCTCAGCCGGATGCTGTCTTTACGGTCAGGATGATTGATGTTGGTTTGCCGGATACCCAGATTAGCCATATTATAGTTGACATAAGCTTTCACCATACCGGTCTTAGAAGTTTGCTTTCTCAAAACCACCGAGCCTCCTGCGGTTTCCGGGGTTTTGAACATATCCATGGCTTGCGGTACTAAAAACTGGTAAGGCAACAGATTTACATATTCTCCTTTAACCGCTACGGAAGCCTTTTCCCAAGCATGTTGGTGGGTCACATCCGCCCCGACCGTCATCAGGGAAATATCAGTCTGCGTCTGAGCAGGTTTGTCTTTGGTATCAAGGATGAGTGCTGAAGAAAGTGCCTGTCCATATTCGGCGGAGTAGCCACCCGTGCTGAAAGTAGTACCCTTGAACAGAAAAGGAGAAAACCGGCCACGGGTTGGCAGATTGGGCACGCTGGCATTAAAAGGAGTTTGGGCCTGCATCCCGTCTATAAAAACCTGGGTTTCGTAACCTTCCCCTCCCCTCACAAAAAGTCGCCCGTCTTCAGCAACGGTCTGGGTACCGGGCAGCGTTTGCAGTGCCCCGCTGATGTCCCCCAGCGCCCCGGCAGTGGTCACAATATCCATAGAAGTCAGGGTCACAGACTTCTTGTGGTCGCCAGCTTCAAAAGCCCCGGCGGTGATGGTCACACCTTCCATCGCCTGGGTACTTTCCCGGAGGGCAATGTCAAAGGATTGGTCTGCAGCACTTACTACGATTTGCTTTTGGAAAGCTTCGTATCCTATGGCACTGACCATGAGAAGTTGCTCCCCTTCGGCACTGGTTGCAAAAGAAAAGCCACCCAGTGTATCGCTGGAAGCGCCGTCGTAGGTATGTTCCAAAAATATATTAGCCCCGACCAGTGGTTTGCCTTCCGGATCTTTCACCGATCCATGTAGCTTGTGTTGCGCTACCGCTGCTGCAAGCAGGGTGTGGGAAATTAGAAAAATAAGCAAAGTTTTCATTCTTTTTTGGTTGGTGTTCTTCGTAAAGATGCCTAACCAATCAGGCGAATAGTAATTAAACTGACTGAAGGGTTAATATTTCAGGATGAATCGTAATCAAGTCAGATGAATGGATATCATGGGCAGATATGTTTTGGCAACAATACATTGTAAGGAATCAAACTTGATCGTTAGGCGTGCCAATCATGGGTTTAGCTTATTTGCGGTATGGATAGTTACCGTTTTAATTTATTGAAGGCAGAAGAACAGATCAATTACATCTATGATCACTGTCAATTGATTGACTTTGAAGTGGTGAGGGAACAGTATAAAACTTCCGGCTTGTGCCTGTATCACAGCGGAAGCCTTTTTATTGAAGTGCGGTTTGATGGCATGCAGGGAGACCGCGTGAAAGAAATTCGGGCTTTTGAAAATATGCAGCAGCTATCTCACTGGTACGAAAGAATTGACATTAAAGGCGTGGCTTCCCCTCAACTCTAAATTTGCGCGTCAGGGATTTGCTGGCTGCTGGCCAGATGGCTGTTGGTAAAGTGAGGGTCATTGGTCACTTCCTTTCCAAACCAGTCGGGCACATCCAATTTTTTACTTTCTTCTACAGTATTAAATTCCACTTCGGCCATGATCAGGCCACTAAGCGTATCTTCAAATACATCTACTTCTATGGTATACTGACCGTGAGGGATTTCAAAGCGGTTTTTACGAATAAAGCGTTGCTGCGTAAGCGGCCACAAGTCATCAAACTGCCGGGCTGACAACTCAATCTCTACCTCTTCCCGTTCCAGCAGCCCCGGCCCTTTGACCGTAAGATAATATTGGGAGCCTTTACTTCTGATCCGCACCTGACGGCTGGAAGTAGTTTCGGTAATGTACCCTTGCAAAATTGGTACGCCATGATACTGTGAGGGGACAAATGCCGGAAGCTCGGGTATTAAAAATTTCCTCTCTATTTCTTGGGCCATAGATTGATAGATTATGAACAGCTAATTACCCGGCATAGGAAAGCCCCGCGCAGTGCCTTCTATTTCTTTGGCGTAAAACATATCCAGAATACGGCTGGCTAATGTCAGATAAACAGTAGGGCAGTGCTGGCTCATATACTGCTTGGAGAGTTCGTAGTAAGCACTGATATTATGATTGAGATGGTCATAAATATCCTCCATCACAATCTCAACATTGACATTGCGCACTTCGGCCAGCTCCTCTATTTTGTAGAAGTAGTCATGATCAATCAGATAGCTGGCTACATCGGATTCACTAAGGTGCATGGCAAATCAATTGAATATGAATAATTTATCTTTCTGGTGAGGACTAAAGCTGCCTTTTCAATATAAAAAAACGTAATACTAAAATACTTAAATTCTATGTCAAGTTAACGGTTTCAGTACAATTTACCTTCGCAAAATAAGGATTTATCAAAAAACGAAGAATAATTGTCAGTGGGCTTTATATAGTTATTTATTTTCATGTATTAAGTCAAATACTCAGAAGAATATCCAGGAAAACCAGCAAAGCTTCTATGTAACATTTTCTGTCTTAAGTATACTGTCTTTGGATAGCGGCTATGCAGCCCTATAAGAAAATACCAAACCGCTTGCTAATATGGGGAGTCAAGTTACTTGCTGAAATGCCAGGCTTAAATTTATGCTTTCAAAATTACCACGCCCGGACGAATTCCACTATTATTGTCAGCATATATTCAAAGGATATGCGGCACAACTTACACAACAAACGTTTTCATTCGCTGTCAAACAGCCACAGTGGCGATGTAGGCGAGGAGACCATATTTCATTACTTTCAGGAAGGGGAAACCGTATGGGCTACCTATCACGGAGGGGCCATTCGTCAAGGAACCATCATCGCCCGCTGGCTGGACGATGGGCAACTGGAAATGTGTTACCAACATTTAGGCACCGACCATGTATTCAAATCCGGGCAGTGCCTGTCCACACCGGAACTGCTCGCTAATGGAAAACTGAGAATGCTTGAGCAGTGGCAATGGACAGCGGGCAAAGAAGGCGCTGGCACTTCTATCATTGAAGAAATCTAAACCAAAAGAACTATGTCAAAAACTATTGTACTTACCCAAATAGACGCTTTTACCGACCACATATTTGGCGGCAACCCGGCAGCGATTTGCATTACCAGTGAAGCTTTGGAAGAATCCTTGATGCAACAGATCGCCAGCGAGATGAACTTATCGGAAACGGCTTTTCTGGTGAAGAAAGGGGAAGGCTTTCACCTGCGTTGGTTTACCCCGGCCAGTGAAGTAGAACTTTGCGGGCACGCTACCCTAGCCAGCGCCTTTATGCTCTGGGAAAAAGGGCTACTCCCACCCGAAGAAGAAGCCGTTTTTCAAACCCTGAGCGGTGAACTGAAGGCACGGAAGGAAGGAGACGAAATCGTGCTGGACTTTCCGGCCACACCAGCAAAATCTTCGGATAATACGGAGGTAAAGGAGTTGTTTGATACCAAACTTAAGTTCCTTGGAAAGAATACTTACGATTATCTGGTCGTTTTGGAAAAGGAGCAGGAGGTCATTGATTTTACCCCGGACTTCAACCGCCTGGCAGCTATTGATTGCCGGGGATTGATCGTCAGTGCCTCATCTGATAATCCAGAATACGATATTATTTCTCGCTTCTTTGCGCCAGCTTTTGGTATCAATGAAGACCCGGTGACTGGTTCAGCGCATTGTACGTTGGCTCCCTACTGGTCAGAGGTGCTGGGCAAGAAAAAGCTGAAAGCTTATCAGGCTTCTGCCCGGGGTGGTAAGCTAGGCTTAGAATACCTGGGAGACAGGGTAAAGCTCAAAGGCAAAGCCGTCACGGTCATGCAGGCAGAATTCTTTCTTCCTTAGTCATACCCCTCCGAACATTATGTTTTGTCGGGGCACAAAACACCATCGCTTATAGGAACCAAAGCAATTAATTTGGTTTTGCATACTAAAGCGCATTACATTAAGGGGCTAAAATAGAACAAGCTATGTACATACAGGGAGATGCTAAGAAAGACATGACCTACGATGCCATCGTCATCGGCTCAGGGATGAGCGGTGGCTGGGCCGCCAAAGAACTTTGTGAAAAGGGTATCAAAACCCTGGTGCTGGAAAGAGGACGACAGGTAGAGCACGTCAAGGACTATCCTACCACAAATAAATTTCCCTGGGAGATACCGCACCGGGGGAAATTCTCGCCGGAATTTGCCCAGGAGAACCCTATCGCAGACAAGTGTTATGCTTTTGAAGAAGCTACTGAGCACTTTTTTGTCAAAGATAAGGAGCATCCCTATGTGCAGGAAAAGCCTTTTGACTGGATCAGAGGTTATCAGGTAGGTGGCAAATCCCTGATCTGGGCACGGCAGACGCAGCGCTGGAGCAATTATGAGTTTGAAGCCCCTGCTCGCGATGGTTTCGCAGTAGACTGGCCTATCCGTTATAAGGATATTGAACCCTGGTATTCGCATGTGGAGAAATTTGTAGGCATCAGTGGTAACCGCGACAACATTGCTAACCTGCCGGATAGTGAAGTGCTGCCCCCCTTTGAGCTGAACTGTGTAGAGAAACAAATCCAGCAGCGGGTCAAAGAAAACTATGCTGACCGCCACGTCATCATCGGGCGCTGTGCCCACCTGACCGAACCGCAGGAAATACATATCCAGCAGGGCAGGGGCAAGTGCCAGGCGCGAAACCTCTGCTATCGGGGCTGCCCTTTCGGGGCGTATTTCAGTTCTAATTCCTCTACCATTCCCTGGGCGGCCAAGACCGGCAACCTGACCTTGCGTCCTGACTCTATCGTGCATTCTATCATCTATGATGATGCGCAGGGCAAAGCTGTAGGCGTCAGGGTGATTGATGCCCATACCAAAGAGATGATGGAATACTACGCCCGCATTATCTTTGTCAACGCCGCAGCCTTGAATTCTAACTTGATCTTGCTTAATTCTACTTCCGATCGCTTTCCGCAAGGCTTAGGCAATGACAATGGCCTGATGGGCAAGTATGTAGCCTTCCACAATTACCGGGGCAGCATGATCGCCAAGTACGAAGGCTTTGAAGATCAGTATTATTATGGCCGTCGGCCTACCACTGCTTTCATGCCGTCGTTCCGCAATGTATTCCAGCAGGATACCGACTTTCTGCGGGGCTACATGGTAGCTTTCAGCGCTTCGCGCATGGGCTGGCAACGGGGGATGATAGATCAGACCGCTTTTGGTGGCGAATGGAAAGATGGGCTTACCCAACCCGGCGAGTGGCAGGTATACATGATGATGCAGGGAGAAACCGTACCCAAAGAAGAAAACCATGTGCGCCTCAGCCAAGACCTGAAAGACCCTTACGACATCCCCCAACTCATCACCTCGGTAGGCTATGACGACAATGATGAGCAAGTATTACAGGACTTTCTGGTAGAAGGCGCGGAAATGCTGGACAAGTCAGGCTGCAAAGATATCCGCACCATAGACAGCAAGCAGGCCCCCGGCCTGGATATCCATGAGATGGGCGGGGTACGCATGGGCAAAGACCCCAAAACCTCATTGCTCAACCAGTGGAACCAATTACATGCCTGCAAAAATGTATTCGTAACGGATGGCGCCTGCATGACTTCAGTTGGTAACCAAAACCCTTCCCTGACCTTTATGGCACTAACTGCCCGGGCCACTGACTATGCGATGGATGAGATGAGGAAGGGGAATCTGTAATCCGATATTGGCAGGCTTTTATTCCGGTTCATACCAAATCCTCCACACTTTCGTATATTGGGCGGCATTAACTTACACAACACCTAATCTACATAAGCATGAGAATAAGCTTCCTACTCGTATTCCTAATCAGTGTCACCACAGTATTTGCCCAACAGCTTGAAGATTTTGATGCCTCCGGTGTAGATAAGGTAGCAGATCTGGCGTATAAAAGCGGGGATTTGTCTGCGTATGAACAGGAGCGCTGCAAGTTGGATCTCTACCTACCCAAAGGGGAGGAAGGTTTCCCGATGCTGGTCTGGCTGCATGGGGGCGGCATCAAGATTAACTCTAAAGACACGCTGGAGTCGCAGGTGGTGGGCATGCGCCTGGCTAGTGAAGGGATAGGAGTAGCGGTGATCAATTACCGCTTGTCTCCTCAGGGGCAGTTTCCCGACTATGTGGAGGATGTAGCGGCGGCTACCCATTGGGTAGCGCAAAATATTGCAAAGTATGAGGGTGATCCTGAAGCCCTTTATCTGGGTGGACATTCGGCAGGAGGCTACCTGGCTGCCATTGCCATACTGGATACCGGCTATTTGGCAGCTTACGATATGACGCCCGATCAGATCAAAGGGGTAATCTGCATCAGCGGGCAGATGGACAGCCATAATACAGTGAAAGAAGAGCGGGGACAAGCGGCTGATGCCAAGCTCATCAACTCTTCAGCACCGCTTTATCATACCAGCACCGCCGTTCCTCCCTTTCTCATACTGTATGCTGATGATGATATTCCCGGCAGGGGAGCGATCAATGTGGAGTTTGCCAAAGCCATGCAAAAGGAGGGTAATAATGTCACCATCAAAGAGTTGAAAGGCAAAGGACACGTAAGCATCGTCACGGAGATACTGGAAGAAGATGATGAAACCGCCAGTGAGATGCTGGGTTTTATGCTTAGTCAGGAGTAAGGAATAATAATGAAAATTAGCCACTGCATCACAATTCTCTATACCCTATTTATTGTGGGATGTAATCCTCAAGCCGCTACCCATGAGCAGCCTGCCACAGTTCAGGACAGTATGCCCTATTTTTCCGAGCAGGTACAGGATTCTTTCCATGTGTCAGTACAATTACCTGTGGAGTATACGGATAGCACGGCGCATCAATATCCCCTGGTCGTACTTTTAGATGCTAACTTCTTCTTCCCTATGTTGGCACCCGTCCTGCATCAGTACGAGAAAGCGGGCTTGCTGCCCCCACTCATTCTGGTAGGCGTAGGCTATGCATCCTGGGAAGCGATGGATACCCTCCGGCAGCGGGATTATCTGTTTCCTGAGGCGCTGCCCTCCGATGAGATGAAGACCGAAGGAGGAGGAGAAAGGTTCCTGGGCTTTTTAAACGAAGAGTTGATTCCCTATATACAACAGACTTACCGTACCACGTCCAACCATAGAACTTTGCTGGGGCATTCCTTTGGTGGCTACTTCCCGCTCTTCGCCTTGCTGCATCAGGCAGGGCAGGGCCGCCATGACTTTCAGCATTTCGTAGCTGCCAGTCCTACCCTATGGTATCATGATTTTTATCTCAACCGCCTACCTGAGCAGCTGAAGGAATCTTCCGCACCAGATTCCGTGCATATCTTTCTGAGTGTGGGAGCCAAAGAGGACGCTACCTGGGCAATTGGCCCGGTACAAAATTTAGCACAAAGCTTGGAGGAAGCCGGCTTGGAACATGTTCAACTGGATAGGCGGGTATATCCTTATGCCGATCACATGGATGTAGCTTTGGTGAGTTTTATCCAGAGTCTACAAAGCTTTTATGCTCCTTAACCTCATTCCTCAGTGTTCCTAACAGCTAAACAGCTAAGGCTGGGAAGCAAGTATAGACATTATCTAACCCCAAACTCCCCAACCCTAAACACTTACACCTTGCTCAGTACCCGAATACCGAACATTTCCAGCATCTGAGGGTTATCCTTGAACGCCAGGCGGGCCATCGCGCGGAAGTCTGATACCCAGTCGCGCAGTTCTTTAAATGCCGCGTTCTTCTCCTGCGTACAGCTCTCTGCCAGGGCCTTCTTACGCATGCGCGCCTCTTTCATTTCCAGCAGTTGGCGCACCGAGGTACTGCTCTGCTCCAGTTCCTTCTTGCTGACACCGTAGGGCTGTAAGTTTAGCTCCTGCTTCAGCACCTGGGTATAGAAATAATCTGCCTGCTGAACCAAGGGCCATGCCTGCTTGACAAAAAGCTCAATCCTGAGGGCATGCAGCACGTCAGGCTCTTTGCGAAAAGCGGTGCGGGCTACCTTTGCATGCTCTTTGAACTGCGTGTGTGTGGCGTCCAGTTCGGCATTGAGCTGCTGCGACAGGCTCCACTGCTCATTATAAAGATTGGTGTGCCTGTCCTGACAGTCTTTGACTTTATTCATCAGGTCATTCCCCTTCTGCCGAAAGACAGGCGTAAGGCCAAAAACCTCCATCTGCAAACCCACACCCACTTCCTGCTGCGTACCTGACAGCGCCAGTTGCACCGCTTCCATAATTTTCAATTCAGTGTCTAATTTCATTGATTTTTAAAGATTTGAATAATACATAAATCATATACTGCATGGATATCATTTAGGGAAGGCTTGCTTTCTACTTTCCCGAAGGGTGGGAGAAAGGCAAATCGTGTGTATGAAGGTTTGCCTATGCGCAAGTTTTGCCTAAGGCTTAGCTATCCATGTTTTACAAAGTAAAAGGATGAGGAACAAATTTGCTGCGAAGCTCAACGGGCTTTGTTACGCAGGTAGTATTCGGGGGCAATCGCTAGAAAAACGGAGTTTTCGGCCAGTTTCATGGGTAAGCACTGTCCCCCACCCAGGGAGGTGAGGTAAAAACCTACGTCCAACTTACACTCACCGGGGAGGTGATGCAACAACCTTACTTCCGGGACATGCCCTCCGTGGTGGGGGCCTAAAAGTAGGGCTAACGAAGCATGCCCTCCGCAGAGGTGACGCAAAAGCTTACATCAGGCTTACATTTACTGCGGTGGGGATGAATAAACCCTAGTTCAGTGACACGCTCCCCGTGAAGGAGCGGCTATAGCAAGACCGCTTTGCCCTAATCATTTTGGAGGAAATACTTCCTAAGTGTTGCCGATTACTCGCCTCCGGTGAAAGGATGCTGGGGATGACTTATAAGGGTCACCCTCACCGTCATTTCGCGAAAATCTTTACCGCTATGTAACTAAGTGTGCCCATTGGCATGATGGTCACTACGAAATGGCAAAGATCCCTCCGGGATGACGGAGTGATATCATGTGCTTTACTTCCTATCTACTTGCTCCAGAAAAGCTTTGACTCCTTGCGTATAGGGATGATATTCTCCCAAGGTATATAAAAGCGTAGCATAGGCCCGCTCCCATAATTTTTTAGCCTTTTCATACTGCCCCAAATCTTTATACACTGAGGCTAGGTTGGACTGGCTTATAGCTACAGTGTGATGTTTTTCTCCATAGTGGTTTATATCTGTATCCAGCGCTTTTTCTAATAAGTCCCTGGCCTGTGGGTACTGTCCTAAAGCGTGATACACTGTGGCCAGATTAGACTGTCTTATAGCTACATTAGGATGTTTTTCTCCAAAGTGATTGATATCTGTATCCAGGGCTTTTTCCAATAAGTCCCTTGCCAGTGGATACTGTCCTAAAGCTTGATACACTAAGGCAAAGTTGGACTGTCTTATAGCTACAGTAGGATGTTTTTCTCCAAAGTGGTTTATATCTGTATCCAGCGCTTTTTCTAATAAGTCCCTTGCCAGTTGATACTGCCCCAAGTCTTTATACACCATGGCAAGGTTGGACTGGGTTCGGGCTGCAGTAGGATGTTTTTCTCCAAAGTGGTTGATATCTGTATCCAGGGCTTTTTCCAATAAGTCCCTTGCCTGTGGATACTGTCCTAAATCTTGATACATCATGGCTAGGTTGGACTGTCTTATAGCTACATTAGGATGTTTTTCT
>JBBSOG010000060.1:0-18095 GCA_038259985.1 Cytophagales bacterium | reverse complement strand
TTCCTGTGATTTGATTTTATCCTCATCCAACTTATCCAACAAACCTTCCAGCAATTTAGTGTATTCATCAAAAGAAGTCTCTTTATTTTCTTCCTGATAAGCATCAAATTGAGCTTTTGCACTGTGTGGTGTGGCGATAAATCTTTTTAGCTTATTCAAATAGTCGTTCTTGACGTCCTTTTCCATCTTGTTGATATTAGGTTGAAGAATTCCATTTATTTCCAAACCCTCTTTTTTAACAGCTTGTTTTTGATTTCTGAGATTTAAAGCTAATTTCTTATATGATAAACATTTTGTTAATACTTAGATTACTAAATAAATACAAGTTTTTATCGTCTCCTCAATTTTTCAACCAATGTCAAAAGAAGAAGAACAAGCTGAAATTTATCACATAGAAAACCAGGAATGGCTTAGTTCTTTAGACTATCTTCTTGAAAACGAAAGCCCCGAACGGGTCAGGGAAATTATTCAAAAACTACAACATAAAGCCCAAAGCAGTGGTATCAGTTTTCCCAACAACATCAGCACCCCTTACATTAATACAATTCCTGCTGAAGAAGAAGTGGCATATCCTGGTAACCTTCCAATGGAGGAAAAACTCAGTAACCTTATCCGTTGGAACGCCCTGGCGATGGTAGTGAGGGCCAACCGCAATTCCAGTGGCATCGGTGGGCACATTTCTACCTACGCATCTTCTTCTACTTTATTTGAAGTTGGTTTTCAACATTTTTTCCGTGGGACCGATGACAAAAGTGGTGGTGACTTTATTTACTTTCAGGGCCATGCTTCTCCCGGGGTATATGCCAGGTCGTATCTTGAGGGAAGGTTTGATGAAAACAGTCTGGAACATTTCCGACGGGAACTGACCTATAAAAATGGGCTTTCCTCCTACCCTCACCCCCGCTTGATGCCAGAATATTGGAACTTCCCTACTGTTTCTATGGGGTTATCCGCAGTTCAAGCAGTGTATCATGCACGTTTTATCAAATACCTGGAAGACAGGGAACTCAAAAAGCAACAAGGTCAAAAGGTATGGGCATTTCTAGGTGATGGTGAAATGGATGAACCGGAATCCATTGGTGCCTTGCCCAATGCCAGCCGTGAAAAACTGGACAATTTAATCTTTGTAGTAAGCTGCAACCTTCAAAGACTGGACGGCCCCGTTCGGGGAAACTACAAAGTGATCCAGGAATTGGAAGGAATTTTTAAAGGAGCTGGCTGGAATGTCATCAAAGTGGTATGGGGAGACAGATGGGACCCGCTGCTAGAAAAAGATACTGATGGAAAGCTGGTGGAACAAATGAACAAAACAGTAGACGGTCAGTACCAGCTTTATGCGACGCAAGATGGCGCCTTTGTAAGGGATGATTTCTTTGGAAAAAACAAAGAACTTCAGCAAATGGTCAAAGATCTGTCCGACGAAGAAATAGGGCAGCTAAACCGCGGTGGGCATGACCCCAAGAAAGTGTACAATGCGTACAAACAGGCGGTGGAGTATAAGGATGGCCCAACGGTCATACTGGCACAGACGATAAAGGGTTACGGCTTGGGCGATGCCGGTGAAGCCAGTAATGTTACCCATAAACGTAAAAAGCTAAACGAAAAACAACTCCAAGCTTATCGTGATCGCTTTAACCTTCCTATTTCCGATGAAGAAATTGGTGAAGCTCCATTTTACCGGCCTAAGGAAGACAGTGAAGAAATTAAATACCTGTTGGAGCGAAGAAAAAAACTAGGAGGTTTTTTACCCATAAGAAATTCCAAAGTTAAGCCTTTAAAAGCCCCTGATGATAAGGCTTTTCAAGAATACCTTGATGGTGCCGGTGACCGGGAAGTTGCCACTACGATGGTGATGGTGCAACTGATGGCCAAGCTGATGAAAGATAAAAACATAGGAAAAATGGTTGTGCCCATTGTGCCGGATGAGTCACGTACTTTCGGAATGGATGCGCTCTTCCGGCAGTTTGGCATATACTCCCATATTGGCCAGCAGTACGAACCGGTAGATAAGGATAGCCTGATGTATTACAAAGAAGCTAAAAAGGGAGCGATCCTGGAAGAAGGAATTACTGAAGCCGGGTCAATTTCCAGCTTTATCGCTGCCGGGACTGCTTATTCCAATCATCAGATCAATACCATTCCTTTCTATTTCTTTTATTCCATGTTCGGTTTTCAGCGTACCGGCGATTTTATGTGGGCTGCAGCAGATGCACGGGCGAGGGGCTTTCTGGTTGGCGGAACCTCCGGACGTACCACCCTGCCGGGAGAAGGCTTGCAGCACCAGGACGGACAGAGTCATGTGTTGGCTTACCCCTACCCTAACCTCAAAGCTTACGACCCTACTTTTGCGTATGAACTCGCCGTGATTGTCAAAGAAGGCATTCGTCGTATGTTTCAGGAGCAGGAAGACATCTTCTATTACATTACTGTCATGAATGCTAATTATAAAATGCCTCCTATGCCTAAAGGGATTGAAGATAGCATCCTAAAAGGCCTGTACCGATATCGGAAGTCCGAAAAAAAGAGCAAGAAAAAAGCGCATTTGCTCGGCAGTGGGGCTATTCTACAAGAGTCGTTAGAAGCAGCCGAACTATTGGAAAAAGATTTTGGCGTATCAGCTGATGTTTGGAGCGTAACCAGTTACAAAGAATTATACCAGAACGCGATAGATGTTGAAAGACACAATCGTTTGCATCCTGGCAACGAAATTGAAAATTATATTCAAAGCTGTACTGCTGAGGAGAATGGCGTATTCGTAGCTGCTTCAGATTATCTGAAAGCCTTACCCACCTCCGTGGCCGAGTGGTTTCCAAAACCTTTTATTAGTTTAGGTACCGATGGTTTTGGTAGAAGCGATAGCCGGGAAGCACTGCGTGATTTTTTTGAAGTAGATCATCGCCATATTGCCCTGGCAGCTATCTACGGCCTTTTAAAAGAAGGGAAAATCAAGATAAGTACGTATAAAAAAGCGGTGAAAAAGTTGAAAATTGATCCTGAAAAGATGAGCCCCAATACGTTTTAATGATGAATACCGCCGTGGAACCTTTAGGTTAGCAGCATGTAAATATTTCAAGAAGCTACTACTATTGCTAAAGTGTGGAAATATGGATAGTGACTTAGCAAAATATTACCAACGCAAAGTACAGGATGGCAAAAACAAAATGAACGTAATCAATGCAGTCCGAAATAAAATCATCAAAAGGATTTTCGCTTGTGTCAGAGATAAGCGGAAATATGAAAAAAACTATATGTTAACACTAAGTTAATCCATAGAAATCGGATGAATGATGAATTAATTTAATTTTATCTGTGGACTCCCAAACACTGAACTAAATATTTTTTAAGCTATGAGCAAAGAAATCAAAATGCCTCAAATATCAGAAGATGCCGATTCCGGTACGATTGTGGAAATCCTGGTCAGCGAGGGCGATACCATTGAAGAAGAACAATCTATCATCGCGGTAGAAAGTGATAAAGCCTCGGTAGAAGTACCGGCAGAAGCGGGTGGCAAAGTCAAAAAAATTAAAGTTTCCGAAGGCGATGAGATTAATGTCGGTGATGTAATTCTTATTCTTGAATCTGAAAATGAAGATGATGAAGAGGAGAGCGATGAGGCGTCTGAGGATGTAGAAGAAACTACTGATAAAAAGAAAAAGGATAAGAGTGAAGATGTTGATGAGGAAGAAAACAAGGTAGATGATGAGGACGATGAAGAGGAGAGCGATGATGCGACTGAGGACGAAGAAGAAACTACTGGTAAAAAGAAAAAAAATAATGGCGAGGACGAGGACGATGAAGAATTAGACGATGATGGAGAACAGGAGTCAAAATCCAAAAAGAAAAAGGAAATAGATGAAGGTGGGGATGTTGAAGAAGAGGAGGAGGATATGGATGACGATTATCAGGAAAGTGATACTGATGAAAAAGACTCCACATCCAAAAAGAAAAATAAGGATGAGGAAGATGTGCCAGAAGATGATTCTTCTGAGCGCACCGAAAAAACCGATAAAAAAAGTAAGAAAGAAGTTCCCGCCGCCCCTTCAGTGCGTCGCCTGGCCAGGGAAATGGACGTAGACATTTATGCACTCAAAGGTAGTGGCCCCGGTAAAAGGATTACTACTGATGATGTTAAAGCCGCAGCGGATGGAGCTTCACAGAAAAAAGGTACAAGAGCTGAAACTTCTCAAGGAGGTGAATCCACTTTACCTGATTTTACGCAGTGGGGTGATGTGGAACGCCAAAAGATGAGCGGCATTCACAAGGCTACCGCCAAAAGTATGGGCAATGCCTGGCGCACAGTGCCTCATGTCACCCAGTTTGACAAAGCGGATATCTCCACTTTAGAGGACTTCATGGAACAGTACGAATCCAAGGCTGCCAAAGCGGGTGCTAAGCTCACCATTACTGCTGTTCTGGTCAAATTATCTGCCTCTGCTCTTAGGGCTTTTCCTCAGTTTAATGCCAGTGCTGATGTGGAAAACCAGGAAATGATTCTTAAGAAATACATCAATATTGGAGTAGCCGTGGATACTGAAAATGGTCTCCTGGTACCAGTGATCAAGGATGCCGACCGCAAGTCAGTCACTACCATTGCGCTGGAACTAAATGAAGTTGCCAGCAAAGCACGCGAGGGCAAGCTATCCGGCGATGGAATGAAGGGCGGTACATTTACCGTTTCAAATCTGGGCGGAATTGGCGGCACTCATTTCACGCCAATAGTCTATCATCCCCAGGTTGCCATTTTGGGAGTTTCACGGAATCAGGTCGAGCCAGTGTATCAAGATGGTGAGTTTGTTCCCAAAACCATGCTCCCGCTTTCTTTATCTTATGACCACCGGGCTATTGATGGCGCTGAAGCTGCCCGTTTCTTACGGTGGATGTGTCAAGTAATGGAAGATCCATTTGTGATGCTTATGGAAGGGGGAATATAATGGCAGATCAAAAATACGAAGTGCTTGTCATTGGGGCTGGGCCTGGAGGATATGCAGCGGCATTTATGGCTGCCGATTTGGGTTTAAAAACTGCCTTAGTTGATCCCGAAGAAAATCCCGGAGGCGTATGCCTGTACCGCGGTTGTATTCCCTCCAAAGCTTTGCTGCATGTGGTCAAGCTTAAGCAGGAAGCGATGGAAGCTGATCAATTTGGATTAACTTTTAAAGCGCCGGATGTAAATGTAAAAAAGATCAGGGCGTGGAAGAATTCCGTAGTGCAGAAACTGGTAGGCGGTTTAGGCCAACTCAGTAGTAAGCGAAAGGTGGAATTTATCCGAGGCATGGGGAAGTTTGAAGACGCCCAAACCTTAGTCGTACAACATGAAGGAAAAAAACAAAAAATAAGCTTTGAGCATGCGGTTATCGCCAGCGGTTCGGAACCTGTATCTTTGCCGGGAGTTGAGTTTTCCAAAAATATCATGAGTTCGGCCACTGCCCTTGACCTGAACGATGTTCCTAAGACATTGCTAGTCGTTGGCGCTGGTTATATTGGCTTAGAAATAGGCTCAATTTACGCAGGTTTGGGTAGTAAAGTAAGTTTAGTAGAAATGACTGATCAACTCATGCCGGGTGCTGACCGGGATCTGGTAGACGTGTTTGCCAAGCGAAACCAAGAGCTTTTTGAAGACATTATGCTGGATACCAAAGTGGCGGGAATTACTGGCAAGAGTAAACTAAAAGTTAAGCTGGAAGGAAAACATGAAGGCGAACATTCGTTTGACAAAGTGCTTATCGCTATTGGCCGTAAGCCAAGAACCAAAAAATTAGGACTGGAAAATACTCAGGTAGAAATTAATGATAAAGGTTTTATCAAAGTCAACGAGCAAAGACAGACCGCAGAAAAGTCTATCTACGCGATTGGTGACGTAACGGGTGAGCCCATGCTTGCCCATAAAGCGAGTCATGAAGGTAAGGTAGCCGCTGAAGCCATTGCCGGTCACAAAACCGCTTACGAACCCATAGCGGTTCCGGCAGTCGTGTTTACCGACCCCGAAATTGCCTGGTGCGGCCTTACCGAAACTGAAGCAAAATCACAAAATATCCCCATAAAAATCACCAAATTTCCCTGGGCAGCTTCCGGTCGGGCAGCCACTTTGGGCAGAAGTGACGGACTCACCAAACTTATACTTGACCCGGAGTCAGAAAGAATTTTAGGTGTAGGGATAGCAGGAAAAAACGCCGGGGATTTGATTCCTGAAGCGGTATTGGCCATTGAAATGGCAACCTTCGCCAAAGATTTGTCCCTGACTATCCACCCCCACCCTACTTTGTCAGAGACTTTGATGGAAGCCGCAGATGTGCTTTATGGGCAGGCCACACATATTTACCGGCCTAAAAAGGAGAAATAAATTTGAAAAAAGACAAAAAAAATATATTCGTAATCACTTTAAAATGAGCTAGTTAATTACCTAGAATCTTAAAATTTTCTGATCATTTAAAAACTAAACCATGTTTATTTTCTGAATAAAATAGATTTGTAGTAAAGTTTGGTATATTATTTTATAAAAATTCATTAAGCGAACTGATTTATATAATCGCTTAAGGAATTTGTTAATTTGTTTATGCATACGTGTTAAAACTCTTATGTCTACGCGGAAAAAGTTGAACATACTTACAGTACCCAACAACAAAGAATTTTCTAAGGGAGTCATTTCCAGTATAATTTATTTCTCTCTGATTTTGCAGATTACCGTTTTGATACTTGAGATTTATCTTGATATCAAATTCATCTCCTACGGACATATCCTGCCAACCTTGCTGTTGAACATAGTGATATATGTAGCATTCCTTCGTGGTGTTTCACCCCGGCTTTTGGGTTTATGCAATGTGGTTCTTTTCTATATTACTTTTGAGGTTCATTTTCTCAGCAATCCTCGAATTTTTTACTTCATTCTTTTTTGGTTTTCCTTCACTTTACTTGTCGCATTTTTTATTGGAGGTATTAAGCAATTCTATATATGGCTGGGAATTTTGATAATTACCTCATTGGCTAATTATCAATATGCTGTATACAAATTTGGTAAGGAATTTCATGAAGAAAATGCAAATGTTCAGAATATCTTGGCGGACATATTTTTTCCTTTCGGCCTTGTGGTATTTATTGGTTTGCTTTTCTGGCTTTTGGTGAGGTCTTACTTACAAATTACTAGGAAAAGTATAGAGTTAGAAAAATTAAAAAATGTTTCGGAACAAAAAAGAATAACCCTAGAAAATTATATTAAAGTTAGTTTTAAAATTCTGCTTCACCCCATTTATCGGCTGGCAACTTTGAAGTCCTTTACAAAGAAATCAGCAGTCTTGCCGCCAAAAATATGGGCGTGAGCCGGGTTAGTATTTGGGTATTTGATGATGATTTTACTTTTATGGAAAGAAAGTGGTTGCACACCAAAGAAAATAAAGACGATAACACTAGACTCTACAAAGAATCATATCCAGCCTACTTTGACGCGATCAATATCAAAAAATTTATTGCTGCTGATGACGCTGCAACCCACCCTGACACAGCGGAATTCAAAGATACTTATTTAAAAAGTTTGCAGATATATTCCATGTTAGATTCCCCTTTTATCATTAATGGAAAGCATTTGGGCATTATATGCTGCGAAAATCAATATGTAGCACGGCAATGGACACCCGAAGATATTTTGTTCGTCCAATCACTTTCAGACTTCATTTCCCTCACGCATAAGAACCATGAAACCCATGCATTACTTCAACAAATTCAAATTCAAAACATAGAATTAGTTGAAAACCGTCATGAGATTGATTCTATGAATGAAGAATTGAATTCAATCAATGAAAAGCTAGAATTGAAAGTGAGGGAAAGGACCGAAGAACTAGAAATGCAATACAAAATACTTACCGAATATGCCTTCATTAATTCACATCAACTGCGTGCACCCTTATCCCGCATACTGGGACTGTCTCAACTTGTTTCAAAAAATTTGAAAGATAAAACCGATATAGAGCTTATCAATGCTTTGATTTCATCAACGAATGAATTAGATCTAATCATCAATCAGATAAGCAAACTTTTATACAATGGCAATAAGATCACGCGTGATGACCTTAGACTAATTCTTAAGAATAAATTAGATCAGAACGAGAATCAATAAGCTAAATTAATGCATTGGCAGTATTACTGTCCAGGCATGATTAAAGCTATACTTTAACCATGCCTTTATTTAAAGATTCCCGCTGTTCGGCGATGTAGTCATCTTCCATGTATTCATCAAAAGTCATCAATTTGTCCAGTATGCCATTCGGTGTCAATTCAATGATTCGGTTGGCAATGGTCTGAGTAAACTCATGGTCATGGGAAGTGAATAAAACTGTACCGGGAAAGTCCTTGAGTGCATTATTGAATGCAGTAATTGATTCCAAGTCCAAGTGGTTAGTCGGTTCATCCAGCATGAGCACGTTCCCCCCGGCAAGCATCATACGGGAAGTCATGCAGCGCACTTTTTCCCCTCCCGAAAGTACGTTGGCTTTCTTGAGGGTCTCCTCTCCGGTGAATAGCATTTTTCCTAAAAAGCTTCGGATATACACCTCATCTTTTTCTTCCTCAGAATACTGTCTGAGCCAGTCAATCAGGTTCAGGTTGGTATCAAAGAAGTGAGTGTTTTCATTAGGTAAATATGCTGGTGTAATTGTTTGACCGAAAGTAAACTTGCCCCCATCAGCCTGCTGGTTGCCCGCCAGAATCTGGAAGAAGGCAGTAACTGCTAAGCTGTTCTTGCTCAATATGGCTATTTTGTCACCTTTATTCACCCGAATATTGACTTCACCAAAGAGCGTTTTACCATCTAGTTTTTTGCTTAAGTTTTCTATCAGCAATATCTGGTCCCCCGCCTCACGGTTTTGGTTAAAGATGATCGCCGGGTACTTACGAGAGGAGGGTTTGATCTCATCCACATTAATCTTATCCAGCAATTTTCTTCGGCTGGTAGCTTGTTTGGATTTGGAAGCATTCGCACTAAAACGGGCGATAAACTCTTGTAATTCTTTCTTTTTTTCTTCAGCTTTTTTATTGGCTGAGTTTCGCTGGCTCAGTGCTAATTGGCTGGACTGGTACCAGAAAGAGTAATTTCCGGAATAAAGCTGTATCTGCCCAAAATCAATATCAGCAATGTGCGTACACACGGTATCCAGAAAGTGACGGTCGTGAGATACAACGATCACTGTATTTTTAAAGTCCAGTAGAAAGTCTTCCAACCATGAAACTGTCTGAATGTCAAGGTCGTTGGTCGGTTCATCCAGGATCAGGATATCAGGATTACCAAACAAAGCCTGGGCAAGCAGTACCCGCACTTTTTGTGTACCGTTAATTTCTTTCATCAGCTTATAATGGTCGGCTTCTACAATGCCCAGGCCACTGAGCAATGCTGCTGCATCAGATTCGGCATTCCATCCATCCATTTCCGCAAACTTTTCTTCCAACTCACCGGCACGCAGGCCATCAGCATCCGAAAAATCAGGCTTGGCGTACAGTTCATTCTTTTCTTTCATGATATCCCACAACACACTGTGCCCCATCATCACGGTATTCAGCACCTGCTCTTCGTCAAAAGCATAGTGGTTCTGGTTAAGCACCGCCATTCGCTTCCCTTTATCTAAACTAACGCTACCGCGGTTAGGTGTAATTTCTCCCGAAAGAATTTTCAGAAATGTGGACTTACCCGCGCCATTGGCACCGATAATACCGTAGCAATTGCCCTGGACAAACTTGATATTTACTTCGTCAAATAAAACCCTTTTCCCATATTGCAGGGATACATTATTCGCTGTGATCATCTAAATTGATTTTGAAATGCAAAGGTATAACATTGAAGGGGGAAGAAACAATTCCCTATCTAATTTTTAAGTACCTTCCTTTAAATGTACACTTTTCATATATTAAGCGTTATTTTCAAGCTAAAAAAGCTAACCGCGTAGTCAAACATATTTGGTTTTGCTGACATACAAATCCAATGACGAAATATCCAAAGCAGAAGATTTTAAAAACACCATTGCATACTATCTCGCCTTTAAATTCAGTATGATTATGCAAGGCAGAGGTTATTTATTTGAAAGTGAAACCTAATATGAACCTGAAATCTATAAAATATGAACTACAAACTATCCTTTCGGGAAAGAGCGGCAATAGCTATGATGCACTTATCCAAACAATTGCCCACTACCTTAGAACAAGCCAAAAAACAGGCCCAATGGCTGAAGAAAAACACCAGAACAAAACAGAAGAAACAGCGAAGCTCATAGCTTTTGCCAGCGAAAACAACCTATTTTATCATGATATAGAGCAAGATAAATATATTTCTGAAGGTGCAGAACAAAAAGTCTACATCAAAGATGGACAATATGTCCTTAAACTCAACGATGCTATTTATTACGCATCCTGGGAAGATTATTTCCTCAATCTAATGCTTCACAATTATTTCTTTGCTGATACTGCCTATCAATTATTAGGTTTTTATGAAAAGGAAAAGGGGCTATACGCAGTGGTAAAACAACCCTTTGTACAAACAGACAGCCTCACAGATTTAGCACAAGTAAAAGCTTTTTTAACCAACAACGGTTTTGAAAACATCCGAAATCACGATTATTACCACCCTCAATTGGGCATAATTATAGAAGATTTGCACGATGAAAACGTATTGACCCACCAAGAGATACTCTACTTTATATATACCGTTTTTACATTGACCCAAAGGTGTTTTGGAATTGAAAATACAGAATGATATGGAATTGGATTTAAAAAATAAGGAGTGGAGATAGTTTTTTATTGAAGATATAATGAACAGGGCATTTTGTTGGAAATAACAATCCAACGAAAGAATCAGGCTGTTTATCAGTAAACAGGAATGGCTCTGTTGGTAATTTTTTATCACCTTTCCAATGCGTTAATCTCAAACGACTGTAGAAAATTAAGACTTAAAAACCCAAATAAGTATGTCGGTATTTTTATCTCACAACAAGTCATAAGGCAAATGGGAAAATATGGCTATTGTTATAAAATGGAAACAGATTGAGAAAAGAAAAAATTTTACTTCCTGTTACTGCCTGAGTTCAAGTAATAATATGCCTATATGAAACAGTTGGAATACAATAAACCGAATCAATATTTGAGAAAGAAAACGAACAGAAAAGAACACGAAAGCACAATATTGTACAAAAGCACCAGTGGCTAAGTTGAAAAATTTGAGGTTTGTGCATTTATAAATTTTTTAGAAACGGACAGAGTATTATCTTGAAATCTGCTACTGCTCTTACACATAACCATTATGAAACACCTAGCCTTCCCAAATTTATTTTTGGTTTGTCTTTTATTAATGCTGGCATGTACAGAACCCTCCCATAATAGAGAAACACAACAAGCCAATGACCAAGAAATATATACTTTGAAATATGCCAGTAATTATCAGTATCCTGAATTTATCAATGACAAGCGTATTGAAAATATAAAAGCTTTATCAGGCGAAATAGAAAACATCTTTAAAAAACATGCCCGGGAGCAACATTTTCCCGGTTATGTGTACGGCATTGTGGTGGATGATTCGCTGATCTTTTCCGGTGCATTCGGTACGATTAACGTAGACAACCCAGTTAAAGTGAACGATCATTCACTCTTCAAAATCGCTTCCATGACTAAGAGTTTTACTGCGATGGCCATTATGAAGCTCCAGGAAGAAGGATTGCTGGACATCCATGCCCCAGCACAAACTTATCTTCCCGAACTTTCAAATATTGAATACCCTAGCCGGGATACCTCTCCCATCACTTTGTATCATTTGCTGACCATGACCGCCGGCTTTCCCGAGGATAATCCCTGGGGTGACCGACAGCTGGAAGACACCAACAAAGAGTTTATGGATTTCCTCAGCCAAGGAATCAGCATGTCCAATGTGCCGGGCGAGGGTTATGAATACAGCAATCTGGGTTATGCGATGCTGGGCAACATTATCAGCCGGGTTTCCGGCAAGCCTTACCAGGAATACATCACCGAAAATATACTGCATCCGCTGGGCATGATGGAAACTTTTTGGGAATACGAAGGATTACCTGATGAACAACTTGCTTTGGGCTACCGTTGGGAAGATGAACAGTGGAAAATTGAACCCATGCTACACGATGGTGCCTTTGGGGCGATGGGTGGCCTAATTACTACGCTGAGCGATTTCGCAAAATATGTTGCTTTTCATTTATCCGCCTGGCCTCCTGCTAATGACGCAGAGGATGGGCCGATCAAACGAAGCACGTTGCGGCAGATGCACAAAATCAACGAACCCCGTCTATATACTGATTCCAAAGATGCTGAGGGCAATGCTTGCTCAGGCTTGGTAGGTTACGGCTTCGGTTTGGGCATTCGCCAGGACTGTAATGGTGACAAACGCATTAGTCATAGTGGCGGCTTGCCAGGGTTTGGAAGCGAATACCGCTTCTATCCAGAATATGGGGTAGGTATTATCTCTTTTGCTAACCGTACTTATTCCCCGGCAGGCACCGCCAACGCAGCGGTGATGGACCTTTTACTTGCCAAAGCTTCTCTTAACAAAAGACAAATTCCTGCTTCTGACATCCTAGCTACCAGAAAAGAAGAAGTGGCTGAACTAATTCAAAACTGGGACGAACAACTGGGAAATGAGGTGCTGGCCGAAAACTTTTACCTGGACCAGTCACGTAATCATCGCATGAAAGAAGTCAATGACATCCTCAAAGAACTAGGAAATATTCAATCCGTGGGGGAAATCCAGCCGATCAATCAGTTAAGAGGGACGTTTGTCCTTGATGGAGCAAAAAAAGACGCAGAAGTATTCTTTAGCTTATCCCCCGAACAAAATCCTAAAATCCAGGCCATTGATATGGAAATTATTCAGTAAAAGTCTATAAAATCCGTTCAGGCTGAACGTGTCTCGCGGTGATTTCCATTATAGTTTGGTTCCTTTGATGAGCCAGACTGTTTTGATGGATTGTTCTTTCAAATGAACATGTTTTTTTCTTTCCTCATCTTTGAAAAAGTTGTCTAGGTCTTGCTCACTATCAAATTCCACCAAATGTATTTCATAGGGAGCATCTATGCTTTGTTCTATAATATTTTCTGCACTTGGTCTGTACCTGAACAAAAGCCGTCCATGATATTTTGAAATTAGCGGTATCGCTACTTTTTCAAATTCGTTGAAAGTAGTTTCCTGACCGTCAAGGATATAAATAAGTTGGGTGATGTAAATCATAAAGGTAGTATAGTAGTCCGGGCTTGTCTTTGTAATCCTATCAAAATGGTAAAAGCTAAAAAGAAAGTTACACTTCAAATTTCATTGTTTAAACACATCTTGTGACAAACATTACCTATTTTTTGCTTAAATTAAGCTGCTCAGGCAAAATCACGTTTTGGCTGACCATTAAACTTTTTCTCGTTTAAAAATACTTCCATTTCAGGATAATTTGTTCAATAAAATACCCTTCAGCTTGTTTTAATTTCATGCGCAAACCCATATAACTTCGCGTATCATTTTATCCATTATAGTTCTAAATAATTTAATAAGCTTAAATATTGTTGCACACTAATTTGCGCTTCTTTATTTTATAAAAAAATTAACCTCATGCAGATAAAAGAAAGTTCTACCGTCTACGATGTGTGTATTGTAGGTTCAGGTGCAGGTGGTGGCATGGCTGCCAAAACGCTGGCGGAAGCCGGTGCCAAAGTAGCTTTGCTGGAAGCAGGCCCTATGTTTGATTCCGCAAACGGAGATATGTTCAAGTGGCCTTATCAGTCCCCTCGCCGGGGGGCAAATACCCATAGGCCATTCGGTGAATTTGATGCTGCCTACGGCGGATGGGAAATTGAGGGAGAGCCCTACACCCGGGCGGCAGGTACCCAGTTTGACTGGTTCCGCTCTCGTATGCTGGGTGGACGGACTAATCATTGGGGAAGGATTTCCTTACGTTTTGGTGAAAAGGATTTCAAACGAAAAAGTTTAGATGGCCTGGGAGATGATTGGCCAATCAGCTACGCCGACATAAAACCTTATTACGATAAAGTAGACAAAATGATCGGTGTCTTCGGTACAAACCATGACCGCAGCCTTGGCTTGGACAATGAGCCTGACGGTTATTTTCTGCCGCCCCCCAAACCACGCGCTTATGAATTGCTGGTCAAAAAAAGCTGTGATCAATTAGACATTCCCGTAGTTCCTTCCCGCCTCTCCATTTTGACTCGTCCACTGGGCAAAAGGGCGGCCTGTCATTACTGCTCTCAATGTAATCGGGGCTGTGTAACTCACTCTAACTTTTCCTCCCCTTCCGTACTGATTCCTCCCGCAATGGACTCCGGCAATGTGACCCTGATCACCAATGCGATGGCCAGGGAAGTACTGACTAACGATGAAGGTTTGGCTACCGGCGTTTCTTACGTGAGTAAGGATGACAATATGGAGTACACCATCAGGGCAAAAACGGTAGTCCTTGCCGCCAGTGCCTGTGAGACTTCACGCCTAATGCTCAATTCCAAGTCTTCCCGCTATCCTAATGGACTGGGCAACTCCAGCGGTATGGTGGGCAAATACCTGATGGACTCTACCGGTGGTGACCTGGGGGGTATCTTTCCGCAGATGATGGATGGTATCCCTTATAATGAAGATGGCGTAGGTGGTATGCACATGTATATGCCCTGGTGGGTAGACAACCAGAAAGCAAAACTCAACTTTCCGCGCGGATACCATATAGAAATCTGGGGCGGAAGGGGAATGCCTTCTTATGGATTTTTGGGTGGTATACATGGTTATAATAGTTGGTTTGGAGAAGGTGGCGGTGGAGAAAGATCACACGAAGGTGGTGGGTATGGCCAAGCCCTCAAAGATGACTATCGCCGGTATTACGGCGCAATGGTCGGATTTAGTGGCCGTGGTGAGCCAGTTGCCCTGGAAAGTAACTATTGCGAAATTGATCCTAACATGGTAGATAAATGGGGCATTCCGGTGCTTCGTTTCAATTATGTGTGGAGCGATCATGAAATTTTGCAGGCCAAGCACATGCAAGATACCTTTGAAGAAATCATTCATACGATGGGGGGAAAACTGCTCTGGAACAAAGCAGGAGCGGACAGCAATTACGGAATACACGCCCCGGGCAGGATTATCCATGAGGTAGGCACGGCCCGTATGGGCAAAGACAGCAAAAAGGCCCCGGTCAATGAATATTGCCAGTCTTTTGATTGCAAAAACTTATTTGTCGCCGATGGTGCTTCCTTTGTTTCAATGGCGGATAAAAATCCGACCTGGACCATTTTAGCTTTATCGCTGAGAACATCGGAATACATCATAGACCAAAAGAAGAAAGGAAATATTTGAGCACCTGTGCTTTGCTTATTCATGCGCAAAGCATTGTAGGTCAATTATTTAATACAAAGCAGTATTTTTTTACTGTAGAACTTTTTAAGAATTTTAGTATATGGAAAAGCCTAAAAATGGTATGGACCGCCGTACCTCGTTAAAATATATGAGTGGTGCTGCAGCCTCACTTGCCAGCTTGAGCTGGGTAGCTTGCGAAGCGCCGGAAGAAGCCGCCGAAGTTTCAGCGCATCAGCATCCAACCAGCGAAGATTTGGTACTTAACGATGCGGATCAAAAATTGATGGAGCAGCAGTTTTTTACTGAACATGAGATGCAAATGGTCACTGTCCTGGGCAACCTGATTATTCCTGCGGATGATCGCTCAGGTAATGCTTCTGACGCGGGTGTTCCTGAATTCATTGAGTTTATGATGAAAGACCAGCCTCAGCACCAAACCGGCATGCGGGGTGGGTTACGCTGGCTGGATATAACAAGTGACAAGCAGTTTGAAAAAGCTTTTGTTGACTGCTCTGAACAGGAACAGAAAAAATTGCTGGACCAGATCGCTTTTCCCAAGCAGGCTAAGCCTGAAATGAGCCAAGGCGCGAATTTTTTCAATAATTTCAGGGATTTTGTGGCTACTGGCTTTTTCACCAGCAAACTGGGTATTGAAGACTTAAAGTATATGGGCAATCAGGCCAATGTCTGGCAAGGTAGCCCTCCCGAAGTCTTGCAAAGGTTAGGCGTCAGCTATGACGATGTGGATGGTTATGAATTCGCCTAAAACTTCATTATCTCTTTTACTTTAGGGGCGTAGCCCTGACTGGATACCAGTTGCTGTGGTTTCTTACTCTTTAGCGATAGCGTAAACCTATTGCCGGAATGTTTACGAATTTCTTTGATCAGCAGCTTGTTGACGATATAAGAGCGGTGAACCCGCACAAACTGTTGGGGCAACTTTTCTTCTAGTTCGTTTAAGGTGTACTCTATCAGATAATGATTATCTTCTGTGTCATGGACGTACACATAATTTTCCTTAGCCTGAAAGGAAACAATTTTTTCCATAGAAAGAAAGATCGTCCTATCCCCAATCCTAATCGGAAAATTCTCTGCTTTAGCAGGTTCTGATGTCATGCTAACATGATTTGCGCTTTCTTTCACCGAATGAACTTGTGGCTTTTCTTTGGGCTTGGTAGACCAGAATAATTTAAAAATAAACCATAAAGCCAGAATAGGAATGGCTGTCAGTATCCACAACAGAAAACCCCAATTCAGCACAAAGCTGCTCATGTCGGAGCGCTCTTCCACGCGATAACCAATCCTTTCTTTTATTGGCATATTTTTTTGAGCCTCCTCAAAATTTCTATCAAATTCATTGGGGTTAGTTATTTCAAAGTAATAATGAGGGCCATTTGCGTTCGAAAACGCGTTTTGCACCCCTAACTCTTTCTGATATTCACTTTTGCTTATTGCTTCATCGTTCAGGGTGACTTCCACCTTGTTCTGATTTCTCACCAGCACAACATCCGCAATATTTCCTTGTTTAATGAATTCCTCAAATTGTTGCTGATTGATTTCTACTCCCGGACCATCTTTCTTGGCGATAGTAATGGTGATGACGAGTAAAATAGGTAGCAGCAAGATGCACCAAAGAATGATGAATAACCAGTTGACTTTTTTCATAGAAGTGCAAATGTTTTTCTTCAAATATGATGCTTTAGCTGGTGAACGGCAATATCATTCGGGTAGGCCAGTCAGATCATTAGGTGAGTGAATCATTAAAATAGGTAGGTTTCATTCACCCCATGACTTTTTACATGCTTATGCTGAGAAATTATATTTGGCAAAACAAATTGCTGACTGTATTTTCAGCCCTGATCCACCAGACCCTATCCTACTATGTTCAGAAAAATCGTTTTTAGCACCTTCTTATTTTCTTTATTTCTGCTCATGGCTTGCTCAGAAGAACAGACAAAGGCTAACTTGATCATCCTTAATGCCCAAATCTACACGATGGACGAGGATCAGCCGAAAGCAGAAGCGGTAGCTGTGATCGGTGATACCATTGCTTTTGTGGGCAACAATCAGGAAGTTAAACGATGGATTGGGAAAAACACTGATGTTATTGACCTGGAAGGAAAAACCATGACCCCTGGCTTCATTGAAGGCCATGCCCACTTTATGGGAGTCGGTGCCAACAAGATGAACCTGGACATGCTGCAAGTGAAAAGTTACGAAGACATGGTGAAGATGGTCGCTGAAGCCGTCAAAAATACTTCTCCCGGTGATTGGATTATTGGCCGGGGCTGGCATCAGGATAAGTGGGATTCCCTTCCCCCGATGATGGTTCAAGGTTTTCCTACCCATCAAGGTTTAAGTGAAGTTGCCCCTAACAACCCGGTTTACCTTGGCCATGCCAGCGGTCACGCTGGACTTGCCAATGCTAAAGCCATGGAAATTGCCGGAGTTACCAACATCCAAAAGGAAGGACCGGGTATTGAAGAAGTAGAAGGGGGTGAAATTATCAAAGATGAGCTGGGTAATCCCACAGGTGTCTTCAATGAAAATGCGATGGGGCTTATTAAACAACATATTCCTACCCAAACCGAAGAAAGCAATGCGCGCATTGCCGAACTCGCCATGCAGGAATGCCTGGAAAATGGCATCACTTCTTTTCAGGACGCGGGCATCTCCAAAGATGAAGAGGTGCTCTATCGTAAACTGGCCGAAGAAGGCAACATGAAAGTAAGGATGTGGGCGATGATTAGCGGAGGAGATA
>JBBSOG010000059.1:0-18190 GCA_038259985.1 Cytophagales bacterium | reverse complement strand
ATCCAATTTTTGGATATCCATCAGCTGGGTAGAAAGTCTTGTCCTGACCAACTCTGCCCCGGTGATGTTGATATCAAAGTCTACATTATGGCCAATGACCAACTTGGTCTTTTCCAGGTCCTGATTGAAGATTTCAAGCACTTCTTTCAGCGGATGGCCCTCTTTCAGCGCACGTTCGGTAGAGATACCGTGTACTTTTTCGGAATTGAAAGGAATGGTAAAACCCTCCGGCTTCACAATATAATCTTGTTGGTTGAGCAACTTGCCGTCTTCAGCATGCAACTGCCAGGACAGTTGCACAATGCGAGGCCAGTTATCTACATCAGTGATGGGAGCATTATAGTCGCGGGGCAGGCCGGTAGTTTCGGTATCAAATATCAGGTACATAGTTAACTTTTTTTCTCTCTACAATCTATTAATCAGTCGTTGGCTAAATAACACTTTTTAAGTCAGGGTTCATCCATATAGGCGATTAAAGTTAATAGAAAAACCATGAAATTCTTCTCAACTTTTTCATTACCTGTAGCTTATCCTAGGTAATTCCATGAGTGAGAATAAAGGTTTCGTCACGACTAAATATCAGGCGCTAAGAATTTCCCAGTTTCCTTTAAAAAATTAAATTACCTTCTCTTTCTAGGCAGTAATCATTTAAAACGCAGATATCCTTGCTTAAAAACGTTACTTACAAAAAGCCCTAAAACATTTCTATAGAAATCAAGGTTTAACTTTTACATATTTTTAAAATATTAAGCAGATTTTTCATTTTTATATCAGAAAAATTCTAAAAATAGATAATTTTTCTTAATTTTGTTCAAAAAAAATTGCTATGATCGTAATAGATAATGCCCTGAAATTCAGGGAAGACATCGGTAATCCTATCAAGGTTGGCATAGTCGGTGCTGGTTTTATGACCGTGGGACTGGTTAACCAAATAGAAAAATACACTCCCGGCATGCAGGTGGTTGCTATCTGTAACCGTACCCTGGAGAACGCGATAAGCTGTTATGAAAAAGCAGGCGTGAGCGATGTTTCCGTGTGCACCACCCACCAACAAATCAATGAAAATATCCTGGCCCAAGCCTATAGTGTATGTGATGATCCTGAAGTCTTATGCAGTTCAAAGGAAATTGACATTATTGTAGAAGCTACAGGCACTATTGACTATGGGGCTTCGGTGGTACTCACTGCTATCAAACACGGAAAGCCCATTTTGATGCTCAACCCTGAATTAGATGCTACAATAGGCCCAATTCTAAAATACTATGCGGATGAAGCTGATGTGATGCTTAGCCAAACTGATGGGGACCAACCCGGCGTGATCATGAACCTTTACCGCTACGTAAAAGGATTAGGGTTAACGCCCCTGGTTTGTGGTAACATCAAAGGTTTTCTGGACGAGTATAAGAACCCTACCGATATGGAGGAATTTGCCCGCAATGTAAACCAGGGCACCCGGATGATCACTAATTTTACGGATGGCACCAAATTGGCTTTTGAGCAGGCTTCCGTAGCAAATGCCACTGGTATGGGCGTAGCCCAACGAGGCATGAGTGCCCATCGCTCCACAAAACATATTGACGAACTCACTGACATACATGATGTACAACAACTCAAAGAACTAGGGGGTATCGTAGATTTTGTGGTGGGCGCTAAGCCTGGTCCGGGCGTGTATGTATACGGCACTACCGATGATCCGATGGTTGAGGATTATTTGAAATACTTGAAAATGGGCCCCGGCCCGCTCTACAGTTTTTATACCCCCTATCATCTGTGCTTTTTTGACATTCCCAGTTCTATTGCTCGCGCTTTTCATTTTGGAGACGCCGTCATGTTCCCTCAGGGTGGGCCGGTTGTGGAGGTAATTACTTTGGCCAAACGTGACCTCAAGGCAGGAGAGACATTAGATGGCTATGGAGGGTTCTTAGCCTATGGCGTCTGTGAGAATTATGATGTGGCACGGGAAGAGAATCTATTACCCATTGGTCTGACGGAAGGTGTAATCCTCAAGCGGGACGTGCCTCAGGATCAGGCGATTACTTTTGAAGACATTGAATATCCGGAGAACCGTTTACTCTACAAGCTCTATGAAGAGCAATTAAGGATGTTTGATCCAGTAGAAGTGAAAAAATTCAAACATAAGTCCCCAAACTTTTCAAATAAGTCGGGGACATTGTCAGTTTTAGGCATACTCAGCAGCAAGTTGCCCTCTTACTTTTTCCAAGAGATGTTGTGTAGCTTTAATGCCTTCTATGGCTTCTAGGTCATTTCCTTCATATTCTATGCCTACATATCCTCTAAAGCCCGCGTCCAGTACAATGCGCATCATCTTTTCGTAATCCGTATGAATTTCTTCGCCTTCAGAATTGAAATCATGTGTTTTTGCGCTTGCCCCTTTGGCGAATGGCATTAACTCTTTTACACCTTTATATCTATCATATTCATCTGTACACTCGGGATTAGGGTTTTCGGGAGAATAACCTTCACTTTTGATACAAAAATTGCCAAAGTCCGGTAAAGTACCCAATTGAGGGTCGTTTACCATTTTCATCACGCCAGACAGCCATTCACCATTGCTGGAAAGTCCTCCATGATTTTCTACTAGCACACTAATGTCTGCTTTTTCAGCATATTCAGTCAGCAAGCCCAGGCCGTCGGCCGCCAGTTTTTGTTGTTCTTCGTAGTTTCCCTGGCTGGAAGCGTTCACCCGAATAGCATGGCAACCTAAAAACTTGGCGGCCTCTACCCATTTATAATGGTTTTCTACGGCCTGTTTGCGCTCAGCAGCATCAGGATTACCCAGTTCACCTTCCAAATCACACATAATCAACACTGGTACTACACCCTCACTATTACAGCGGTTTTTGAGTTCACTCAAATACTCATTATTTTCTGCTTTATCGTAGAAGAACTGATTGACAAATTCTACCCCTTCAATACCAAGTTCACGGGCCTTAGCAGGGAAATCCAGGTTACTCATTTTGCTGCCTGAAATGATGGAATTATAATCTGTTTTGAATTTGCCAATGATTTTATCAAAAGACATGCTTCTGATTTGCGGATTAAAAAGTTGGCTATTTAAAGACCACTCAGCTAGTGAGATTTTAAAGATCGGCTCTTTGGAGGTTTCAGCCGAAGTGTTTTCGCCTGCCTGCTCGTTATCCTCATTTGTATTTGAGGTATTGGTACAACCATAGCCAACAATGCCTAACCCTGTTGAAATAGCCATAGATTGCCTGATAAAAATTCTGCGTTTCATATGTTTGTATTATGTGTGAAAGAAAGTAAAAGCCTGGAGCTTGTTATGATAAATAAGATAATCAGCAAGAAAAATAAGCTTTTGTATCAGGAAGTAAAAATGCTACGGAACTGAAGGAGGTTCTTTTACAAAAAAATATAGCCTAAAATGCGGACATTTTATATGACCGTTGTAATCAATAAAACCTGAAAGCAATACATTTTTGCTCTTTTAAGGGAAATTTTTAATTATTGATGGAACCCGGATAGTTTACTTATCACCAGTCTGGTCAATTACCCAGGATTTGCCCCAGTTTTCTTTCTCTTCTTCTGACCAGAGTTCGGGGAAGAAAATCACCCTTTGGAAGCGGGGAGGCAAATATTTTCGCCAATTCGTACCTCCGGTTGCTCCTTTAACCTGATTATTGCTCACCAGATGTCGCACGGCTACCCTGAAGTGCGCCAATGGCCATTGTACATTAGCCCACTGGTCAAATTCCCGCAGGGCAGTAATGATATCAGCGTCCCCCGTCTTGATAAAAGACTGCATACGTTTGCGCAAGTTTTTCTGCTTGAATTCTTTCGCCTTGCGCAGCAGCATTTTGTTATATTTATCCTCAAACTGACGTAAGGTCAGGGTTTTGGTGCCTGACTGAACGTCCCGCGCACCAGCTTTCCAGTACAAATTATCCATATAAGCGTCTACCGGATCATCGGGAGAGAGCCAGAGCACATAGTCGGCATGTACTAGGTTGATGAGGTCAGTTGAAAGAATTTCTATCAGGCGGTACTGGACAGACTGAAAGCCGCTGGAAGGCATCAGGCTCATTCTGAACTTAGCAAACTGCTCCCGGTCCAAACCTTCTGTCATGATGGAAAAAGAATCAGAAAGCTGCTTAAAATAGCGGTTCATACGTTGTATCTTGTCATAAAATACCCTGGCTTCGGTCACTTCTCCGGCATTAAGCTGTTCCAACTCCCAAAGGGTCAACTTAAAATAAAGCTCTGTAATCTGATGATAGGTTACAAAGATCATTTCATCCTTCTGGTCGGTACGGGGGTTTTGAAGACTGAGGAGCGTTTCCAGTTCTATATACTCCCAGTAAGAAAGGTAATCGGTATACACCATTCCCTCCAGGTAATCAGAAAGGCTTTGGCCTTGCTTAGCAAATTTATGGGATAGCTTTTCTAGTTTTTCCAGCAGTTCGGGGGAGAGCGTAATTTTATCAGTCATTCATCCGTATGTTAAAACAAGTAACTATTTAACGGTTAAATTAATCCGGGTGTTATAGACATATTTACAATCCACTATCTACCATGTATACCAGGTACCATTTTTTCTTGATAGGTTCATACACCGTTTTAAAGTAAAATCCGGCATTCTCCATAAATATTTCGTCGGTAGCCAGCGTGTCACTTACCTGAAGATCGCGTTTATATTCCGTTCCTTCCAGTTCGGGTTTTTTCAGCATTACCCACTCTTCCTTGTTCCATTGATAGGTAGAATCCACCTCCTCACCTGCCTTGATCCCTGGTAGTGGAAATTGTATGCGCTCCATTTGAAAGCTACTGTCGGTTAGGAATTTTTCATAGAAGGTATCAAAGCTTTCGGGTGAGCCATTGAGCTTGGCACTACGGCAGCCATAAGCCAGGACTAGGGCCGTGAGTAAAACGAACAGTTTGCTGGGGATAATTTTTTTCATGAGGACGCAAGATACATATTTTGCCCACTAATGAATAGCGCTATTCCCTCAATAATTTTACTAATCCATGTAGATCGTGCAAGAACAACAGCAAGTCAAGGCACAAAAAAAACCGACGAACAAAGTCCGTCGGTTTTCCCTGGTTTAATAAAACCTTAAGCCTGAATGCACTTTCGTCATTCATCTGTATAGACACTGAGTGGCTGATGGAGGGTTGGAATGTTCTAGAAAGCTCTCATGGTAGATTATGAGTGCTTCTCTAGGTCTTCGATCTGGTGGATGTATTTTTCAATGGCTTTCATCGTAGGGGCGCCCGGTTCGCACATCGGCAGGCGGATATGCGGGGAGCAATATCCCAACTGGCTCATGATGGCTTTGACAGGAATTGGGTTGGTTTCCATCATCGTCATGTTCATGATGTCCAGGATTTGGTAATAAATATCCCGTGCTTCATCCCACTCACCAGCGAGGCATTTGCGTACCAGACCGGAGGTAGTACGCGGCAAACAATTGGATACCACTGAAACAAGTCCGTCCCCACCGCAAGCCATGAAAGGCAAGGTGAGCGCATCGTCACCTACCAGCACGCAAAAATCGTCGGCTGTGCGGCGTATCACATCCATCATCTGGTGGATATCCCCGCTGGATTCTTTTACACCTACAATATTCTTGTGCTCCGCCAACCGGAGTAGCGTATCAGTCTCCAGGTTTACTGCTGTCCTACCTTTGATATTATAAATGACAATAGGCAAGTCTACCGCGTCAGCGATGGCAGTAAAATGACGGTATAAACCTTCAGCGGTTGGTCTGTTATAATATGGATTGATCACCAGATGCCCATCGGCACCCGCTTCTGCGGCTACCTTCGCCAGTTCTATGCTCTCCTGGGTATTATTGGAACCGGTACCGTGAATAACCTGGCACCTGCCTTTGATGGTTTTCACGGACCAGCGCAAAATCTCTTTATGCTCCTGATGCGATAAAGTAGGGCTTTCACCGGTAGTCCCTACAAAGACGATTCCCTCCACGCCTGACTCAATTTGTTTCTCTACCAGTTGCTCAAATGCAGGCCAATCAATCTCATTTTGTTCCGTAAACGGGGTAATAATCGCGGTGTAAGTACCCTTAAAAAGTTTGTCCATGATGGCAATTTAGCTTATTCTCTTAACTTTAATGATTTACGGGCTCAATTTACAAATTTAGGAGAACGAACTCACATCAAAACTTCAAGTCTTTTGAAGAATAACTACTTGCTTTTGGTCACTATAAATCAGATTGAAGCCAAACGATGCAGCGATATAGTCAAAAGTATGCTGATGATAAAAGGTTACGTGCGTCATATCCCGGCGGTACCACCAGTTTTCAAATGCTGATAATGAACTATAAAAATTAGTCATTACACACAGGTAAGCCTGAGGGCGCATCAGTGCACGTAATTTCAGAATTTCCTGCTGAGGTTGAAAGAAATGTTCAAATGTTTCGGTGGAGAAGATGAAACCATATTTTTTTGAGGGTAAATCAGGGAAAAAGTAAGGGTCAAAGTTTTCACAGCTTAACTGATGGTCCCGATACAATATCTGGGAGAGTACCGGTTCAGGGCCGCAGCCATAGTCTAAACATTGTATATTAGGGCTAAGCAAATCAAGGGCAGGCTGGATAGCCCGGTGTAAAAATTTTACAAAACCTTCATCATCCATACTATTCTGATGGAAGGTGTAGCGTTTTTTTTCTTCTTCCGCTGATGGCAAAAACTGACTATCCAGAAAAATCAATTCACATTGCTGGCAGATATGGTATATGCGCTTATCCTGAGTGGGAAAGGTCTGTAGCTGAGTGTGGGCGCAAAGCGGACATCTTATTATTCGTTTAACTGGCTGGCTGATGCTCTTTAGTTTTATATTTCTTGAAGAGGAAATAAACAACAAAGCCTACGATCGTAGCGATGGATATCCAAAGCATGCCTTTCTCCAGCCGGTCAGTATTTTCACCCAGAAAGGCAATCATAGCAATCAAAGGAATAATACCGGCGCAGGTAGCCGCCATAAACTTAGGATAGCGCATTTCCCCGATACCCGCCACAAAGCTAATCGCATCGTTAGAAAGAAAAGGGGATACCCTAAAGAGTACCACTGCCCATACGCCGTATTTCTGAATGTAATGATTAACTTTTTCGGCAGATTTCTTTCCGATAAGTTTGTCTATAAAAGCATTGCTGGCATGATAACCGATAAAGTACGCAATAGTAGCGGCTACTGCCACCGCTACAAACGAAATGACCGAACCCCACCACGGGCCATAGGCCAGCGTAGAGACAATCATCAGCAAAGGGGAAGGAATAACAATCAAAAACATCTGCAGTACCATCACTCCTACAACAACCAGCGGGCCCCAGTAGCCAAATCCGTTTACCCAATCTTTGATACGCTGCTTATCATCGCTGGTGAGTATCTCGTATGCGTTGGACATGAAATTATGAACGCTGGGTATGAAAAAATAAGAAAGTACTAAAGAGAGCAGTATCCCTCCACTAATAACAAATATCCATATACTCTGTTTGTGTTCTTCTTCCCTTTGGTTAAGTTTCTCTTTGATTTTACTTTTGACGCCCATAAAAATGATATAGTGACAGCTAAAAAATGATTGAAGACATCAATTAAACCTTCCGTTCTCAAAATTGTTACGCAAAACTACTTTACAATGCGCCGCGGAATATCCGCTGGCAAACGGCTCATAAGTTCGTTGTTCAGTTGATTGGCAAAATCTGAAAAAGAACTGATCGTGATGCTGTTTTTTTTTTGCTTACCAATCAAAACCACTTCATCATTGACTTTCCCTCCACGGATGTGGGTGACGTCTACCATGAAAAGGTTCATGTTGATGAGCCCACAGATATTGGCGCGCTTACCTTTGATGAGAACAAATCCTTTGTTGGAAAGCGAACGGGAGTAACCATTGGCATACCCCAGAGGAATGACAGCGACCTTCATGTCACGCTGAGCCTGATAGCTGGTGCCGTAGCCTACAAACTCTCCTTCTTTTACTTCTTTGAGATGCATAATATCCGTCTTCCAGGAGATCACCCGATGCAATGGATTATCGCTCATCTGGTTAGTTTCTACCAGGTGCATGTTGTATACATCCGGGCTGGGCCACAGGCCATATAGCGCGATGCCTACCCACACCATATCCATTCTTGCCTCGGGTATGGTCAACGCAGCAGCAGAAGAAGCGATATGCCGTAGCTGAGGTAGCACTTCTTTTTGCTGTGCCAGTTCACAAAACTCGTTGTACCTGACCATTTGTCGCCTGATTCTGAACTGGTTGGCCAGTGTTTCGGCTCCTGCCAGGTGAGTACACAAGCCACGAAAATCTATGTATTCTCTGTTAGCCTCTAACAAATCCAAAGCTTCTTCCATCTGCGCCAATGGCAAGCCTGTCCGGTTGCCGCCGCTTTCTACCTCCAGATGAATGATGGCTTTTTTTCCTACTTCCTTAGCGATTTTGATGGATTGTTGAATACGTTCCAGGTCAAAAACGTAGTACTGGATATCGTGGTAGATGACCCATTCCAGATCTTTGGGATAGAGGATTCCCATGATCATGATCTCACAGTCGGGCAGGCAGGCCTGCAGTACTTCCTGGGCTTCGTGGCTGGAGGCTACCGAAAAATGTTTGATGCCACACCTGATCAACATGGATACAAAGTGCCGAGTACCGTGACCATACGCGTTTGACTTGATCACTGCTGAGATGATTGGTTCTGGCCCGACTTTGTCCCTCACAAAAGTCACATTGTTCTGGAGTGCACTCAAGCTCAGATCTATCCGGGAAGAGTGCCTGACCAGGAATTTATTCATGGTAGATATGCCTGACATAAATCATTATAAAGTTAATGTAAATACTGCCACAGCAGCTTCTTAGGAAATGGCGTTCAAAGTACAAAGCCTCTTTTTAAATTACAACTTACAACCTTCTCGGTCTACCAGTGGGGTAGGCTTTTCAGAAGTTCGGTATACCTTCTGGTGATTTATTGGGAAATGAGGGAAAGAGATATTTCTTATTACACAGGTGATCAATAGAGCAAATATGAAAAAAAGCGCCTTTGTGCGCCACAATGACAGTAAAATGCAAAATAAATTTCCCTTGAAATGTAATAACCTTACGTACCCCACAGGTCTAAGCACTTTTAAATCAGTAGAACTTACATACATCACATGTCTAAGCCTGTTAGACATCCATGTTCAAGCGAAAAGTAAGTGTCTAACCACCAAAAAACCATCTATTCCTGCCAACATGGCACACCTAAACCCCTTAGACGTCTACCTTCACCGCTGAAGTGGGACATCTAAGACAATTTATATGTGCCGACCGAAGTCAAGGAGGATATCAAGTAGCTTGCCTACTGGTAGTACAAAGCAAACTCGCTGACCAAGCCATCCTGCATATGCTAAATCGTAGATTGACAGGGGAAGCTTTTCTGGTCCGGCCTAGCTTTGTGTCTGGAGGAAACGTGTGCGATAAAATAAAATAAGCAGGGCTGCGAATTATATTTTATTTTATCATGGAATGTAACTAACTTTGACCGGCAAATAAATCTTGTTATTTGCCATGATGACTGACTCTTCTAAGTTTTTGTACGAGGCACTCACCTACGATGATGTGTTGCTCGTACCCAGTTATTCTGAAGTCCTTCCCCGAGATACGGATACTTCTACCCAGCTTACCAAAAATATCAGGTTAAACATCCCACTGATGTCTGCTGCTATGGATACGGTTACTGAATTTCAGTTGGCTATATCCGTCGCGCTGGTCGGTGGTTTGGGTTTTATTCATAAGAATATGTCTATTGAAGCCCAGGCCCATCAGGTGAGGAAGGTAAAGCGCTCTCAAAGCGGTATGATCCTGGACCCCATCATACTGGATATAAATGCCACCGTATTTGACGCCAAAGCAATCATGCGGGAAAACAAAATCGGTGGCATCCCGGTAGTGGACAAAGACCGTCGCTTGCTAGGGATCATCACCAACCGTGACCTACGCTTCCTAAAAGACATGAACCAGCCGGTCAAAGAGATTATGACCCGGGAAAACCTGATCACTGCCGAGTTAGGTGTAGGTTTGGAAGAAGCGGAAGGTATCCTTCAGGAATATAAGATTGAAAAACTACCTATCATCGATAACGATGGCAAGCTAAGTGGACTCATCACCTACAAAGATATTCTCAAAAACAAAGACCGCCCCAATGCTTGCAAAGACGAATATGGCAGGCTAAGGGTAGGCGCAGCTGTAGGCGTTACCCATGACATCCTGCAAAGGGTAGAAATGCTCAAGACTGCCGGGGTAGATATCATCAGTATAGACACAGCCCACGGACACTCCAAAGGGGTTATTGATGCCTGCCGAAAAGTAAAGCAAACCTATCCCGAACTGGATGTGGTGGTAGGTAATATCGCTACCGCTGAGGCTGCCAAGGCACTGGTAAAAGCAGGCGCTGATGCCGTCAAAGTAGGCGTAGGTCCCGGAAGCATATGCACTACCCGTATCATCGCCGGGGTGGGTGTCCCACAACTTTCCGCCGTATATGAGTCCGCTAAGGCTATTGAAGGTAGTGGAGTTCCGGTTATTGCCGATGGCGGCATCCGTTTTTCCGGTGATGCTGTTAAAGCCATAGCGGCCGGTGCCAGTAGTATCATGATAGGTTCATTGCTGGCGGGTACCGACGAAGCCCCCGGAGAAGTTATCCTCTTTGAAGGGCGAAAGTTTAAATCATACCGTGGTATGGGTTCGGTAGAGGCGATGGAAGAAGGGTCCAAAGATCGTTATTTTCAGGATGCAGAGGATGATATCAAAAAACTGGTCCCTGAAGGAATCGTAGGCCGAGTACCTTACAAAGGAATGGTAGACGAAGTGATCTATCAGCTTATTGGAGGCATCCAGGCTGGTATGGGTTATTGTGGTGCCCCTGATATTCCTCATTTACAGCAAGCCAGGTTTGTTAAAATTACCAATGCAGGTTCAAGGGAAAGCCATCCCCATGACATTACCATCACCCGTGAGGCTCCGAATTACAGCCCCTAATGTGTAACTGTGATTTATGAATACTGACACTTCTCCAAAATGTCAGAATTTATATTAGCTTTGTATTAGCCAGCTGTCTGCTATCTAACAGGTACAGCAGACGCTTTTTCCGCCATGGACTGATGCTACATGCGTTTTCATAAGAATGTCATCCGGGTTACACTTTTTCTGGGAATTATCAGTTGGGTTCTACTGGTCGTCACCGATCTTTCTCTGCTGTTTGCAGACATCAACAATATGCGGTCGGGCATACCAGCGGAAACCCGTCTGGTACTGCTCAGCCTTTTCTTTGTCTCGCTTTTTTTCTATTATCGTTTTATCACCGGCAGGGCTGAGCGGATTAATTTTATAGATCTGCTCTGGCGGGTATTCGCTACCGGGTTGCTGGCCACTATCGTCTCCCTGACTATTTTCCTGTTCTATAATTTACTGGGGGATAGCCGCCTTTCGGATAACGTATTTCTCCGAAATTTCTTCTACCACATCAATATCGGTCTCATCACTGCTTTTCTTACCTCCACCATCATGGTGTGGAAGCAGCTCATATTATACCAAAAGTCAAAGCGGCTTATCATGCTATGGCAGGCATTTGAGTATACGCTTCTCTTTAGTGTACTGCTCGTTTTTGTTCCTTTGACAGAACTTAACATTGTATACAATTTTACTATTGCCTTACTATTTATTTTGGGATTGGTGCTTTCGGTCAATCTCAAATGGGTAGCCTACCTGGACTTTAGGCAAAAATGGAAAAGCATTATCATCATGATGGCCATTACCATCTTTCTTATCTTTTTCTTTTTTAGCCTCAATTATTATTCGCAAATAGAGGCACTCCTGCTTCCTACCGATATGCTGGGGGTAGCCTTTGTTCAGGCATTATTCATTTTCACTTTAATCTACAATATTTTCTCTCTGCTGGTTATTTTATTCAACCTGCCTACCTCATCAGTTTTTGAGCAAAAGTTAGAAGAAGTCATCAATTTCCAGCGACTGAGTCAATCTACTCAAGCAGGTTATAAGGTGGATCAAGTGTTTGATATCCTGTTGGAAAGCGCCGTGAAAGCCGTATTCGCCGATGCTGCCTGGGTAGAGGCACAAGATAATGACAACTATATTTTACTTACTAAAGACATTGACAAAGATGACATCCCCTTGCTCAAGGAGCAGTTACAGGCTGATGCCTTGCAAGTAGATGGAAGCAAAGGTTTTGGAAAAGGGCGCCTTCAGCAAAAAGATTCGCACCACGCTATCAAAAAGCACCGCTTGCTTCAGTTACATGATTATAAATCTGTACTCTGGATTCCCCTGGTAGTCAAAAATAAAAATATGGGTACATTGGTCGTACTCAAAGAAGTTTCAGATGGCTTCAATAAAGAGATGGTGGGTATTATCGGGACTTTTGCCAGCCAGGCATGTATTTCGGTGGAGAACTTTCAACTTCTGGAAGAAACTATTGAAAATGAGCGCTATAAAGAAGAACTGGAAATTGCCAACCGGGTACACCGGAGCTTGCTACCCAAAGAACCTGTATCTAATGATATCTTTGAAATTTCAGCTTTCTCTGAAGCAGCAGACCAGGTCGGTGGTGATTATTATGATATCTATCAGATCAACAACCATAAATTCATTATTATCATCGGTGATGTATCGGGCAAAGGGACTTCTGCGGCTTTCAATATGGCACAGATGAAAGGGGTATTTCATAGCCTGGCACAACTTGATTTATCGCCTGATCAGTTCTTGGCTTATGCTAACAGCGCATTGGGCCGCTGCCTGGAGAAAACATCTTTCATCACCGCTTCTTTTTTTGTAGTAGATACAAAAAAGTCCACCATAGAATTTGCCAGGGCAGGCCACTGCCCTACATTGTACTATAATGCTGAAAAAAATTCCGCCTGCTACTTAGAAAACCAGGGACTGGGTTTAGGTATTATCCGTAATGAAAAGTTTAATAAGTATATAGAGGTTACAAAAGTAAACTATTCGCAAGGAGATATCGTATTGCTTTACACTGACGGTATCACCGAAGCGGCTAATCTCAATCAAGAACAGTTTGGGTATGAGAGGCTCAGAAAGTTTTTGGAGCAGCATGCTTCAGAGGAGCCTAAGCTAATCCAGGAAAACCTGCTCAAAGATATATTTACTTTTTGTGACGGGAGGGTTCTGGATGATGATTATACGGCGCTTATTATAAAGTTCAAGTAGGGCAAAAGAACATTAAGCGCTAACTGGCGTATACTTAATTAGTTATGGTAGAAGTAAGCATTGATTTTAGTGATAAATACTGTGTGATCAAAGTAAGTGGAGAAGTAGATGCCAGTTCATCTATTCATCTGGATGAGGCACTTCAAAAAGCATCAAATGCTGATTGCGCCAAAGTTTTGGTGGATTGTCAGCATCTCCAGTATATTTCTTCAGCAGGCTTGGGTGTTTTTATGTCATACATTCAGGAGTTGGAAGCAAAAGACAAGAAATTTGTACTTTTTAACATGAAGGAAAAAGTATACAAAGTTTTTGAAATTTTAGGTTTACATCAGTTATTGACTATTGTTGATACAGAAGAAGAAGCCAAGAAAGATTTTGTCCAATGAATTATAGTTTTAAAGTACCATGTTGCAAGGATAAATTGCAAAGCATCAGGGATTTTGTCACCAACATTCTTGGTAGTTACAATCTCTCTGAAGTTGACATGCATCAACTGGTGCTGGCTGTAGATGAAGTGTGTGCTAACCTGATGATTCATTCACATCACTGTAATCCTGATGAAAGCATAGAATTGATTATTAGTGTGGAAGAAGGTGCCGGCATTACTTTTGAAATCAGGGATGAAGGCGCTGGCTTTAATATTTGCGACTACCAAGAACCTGACCTCAAAGACATTATTGGTACCAAGCGAAAAGGAGGTGTCGGATTGATGCTAGTCAGGCGCATCATGGATCGTATTGAGTTTGATTGTTGTGATAAAAAGCAACACAACATTTACCGCCTCAGCAAAAGTGTTACCTTCTCTCCAAAGTCTCCCCTCCTACTTAACAAAAAAGCCTGACCTAGGCCAAGCTGCTTTCATCTTAATGCTTACAGTGTATTTTATAAAAATACCACGTCTTCTACAATCACTTCGTCAAACTCACGAAGAAAAATAGCAAGTATTTTGGATTTTGACATATTAAGCTCCTGCTTAAGTGCAGCTGAGCTAAGCTTCACATACAGCTTGCGGTCGTTAATAAATAGCTTATCCGTGCGCTTGGCGATTGGGGCTCCCATCAGCCGCTCCCAGGAGTTGATGAGCTGTGTTTGTTCAAATTTTGCCTTGAGTTGGTAGACTTCCAGGAGCTCACGCATGGCTTCACCCACGGTAGCCGTTCCTGCCCTTCGCCCTGACTGTACTTTATTCCATTTTTGATACGACATTGAATTCTATTTTCTTCCCTAGTAAGCTAAAGATATAAATATACTTCTGCATTGCTACGAAGGAAACGCAAAATAAAAAGCCTCTCTTCAAGCAAATGACATAGAAGTCTATAGGTCAAATACTTAGCTTACCTTTCCTGGCCAAATATTTTTTCATTCAGCCTGGTCAATGTTTCTGCTTTGTATTGGCAGTTGATGAGCAGGGAAATATTGAACTTGCTTCCCCCGTAAGAAACCATTCGTATGGGAATATCACTCATCGCATCCAATACTTGCTTTAGCATGCCTACTTTGGAAAACGGCATATTTCCTACAATACAAATGATGGTATGGTCAGTATGTATTTCTACATCCCCAAAATTCTCTAACTCTTCTTTGATGACGGGAAGATAGGTTTCATCATCAATGGTCAGTGAGATAGCTACTTCGGAAGTAGTGATCAGATCAATGGGGGTTTTATAATTCTCAAAAATTTCAAAGACTTTTCTCAAAAAGCCATAAGCTAGCAGCATCCGGGAAGATTTCACCTTGATAGCAGTGATCCCATCTTTGGCTGCTACAGCAGTAAACCCTCTCTCCGGATCAATATCAGCGGTGATTAGTGTTCCGGTGGCATCGGGTTTCATGGTGTTTAGCAATTTTACCGGAATATTGGCATGCTGCGCGGGACGGATTGATGAAGGGTGCAAAATTTTTGCTCCGAAGTAAGCTAACTCCGCGGCTTCATCAAAAGATAACTTCGGGATAGGATACGTATGCCTCACAATCCGTGGATCGTTGTTATGCATTCCATCAATGTCGGTCCATATCTGAATTTCGCTGGCATCTACCGCTTCGCCAACTAAAGAAGCTGTATAATCACTGCCCCCACGCTGCAAATTGTCTATTCTATTTTGACTATTCAGACAAATATATCCCTGGGTAACAAACAAATCCTCGTCTGGGTATTGCACCAAGAGTTGCTGTAAGTGCTCACGTATATAAGACTCGTCCGGCTCGTTTTCTTCATCAATGCGCATAAACTCTAGGGCAGGCAATAAAGTAGAGGAAATCCCCTCCTGCTCCAGGTAAGTAACAAAAAGCTTAGTGGAAAGCAGTTCTCCTTGTGCTAATATTTCTTTCTCAATATCTGCACTGTATTCTTTATTTAACACGGAACGCAGGGTAGCAAAGTGAGTTTCTACAATTTCTTTACCCTGCTCCAAGCTATGGGTGTCATGCAAAAGGCTCTCACAATAGACCTGATATGTCTCATATAGTTGAGTGATAATGTCAGCGGCTTTCATCTTTTTTTTACCGGATAGAGCAGTAGCAATACTGACTAGGGTATTGGTAGTACCGGATACCGCCGAAAGCACTACGATATTTTTTCCATTTTCTGCGGTGATCAGGTCAGCGACAGCATGCATTCTTTCCGGGCTACCCAAAGAGGTCCCTCCAAACTTGAGAATTTTCATATTGACATCGAGTGTTTAGATATGGATAAAAAATGGCAAGGCAAACTATTTTTGCCAGAATCCCAACATTTTAATGGCAGTATAGGCCGCTTCGTCACCTTTGTTTCCATGCTTGCCTCCTGCCCGGTCACTGGCCTGCCCAAGGTTAGCCGTGGTAAGCACACCGAAAATAACCGGCTTATTGAACTGAAGGTTTACATCTTTTATGCCTTGGGCTACTGCCTGACAAATGTAATCGAAGTGGGGGGTTTCACCCTGGATAACGCAACCTAAAGCGATGACAGCATCCACAGAGACATCCGCAGCAAGCCACTGTGCCCCTAAAACTAATTCAAAGCTACCAGGTACCCACTTACTCACAATGTTGTCTGCTACTGCCCCGTGTTTCAATAAGGTATCATAAGCCCCCCGGTACAACGCGCCGGTAATCTCTTCATTCCACTCGGAGGTGACTATCGCAAACTTTTTGGCAGAAATATCAGGGAGCTGAGCGGTATTATGTTCACTTAGGTTTTTATTGGCGGTAGACATAGGTTAGATAGTTATTGATATAAACAAAAAGGATAAGACTATAGCGCGGCAAATTAGTACCGCTTAGCCTTATCCTTCATTTATTTTCTAAATACTGAAATTGAAAATTACTGTCCTGAAGCAAGGCTTTGAAGCCTGGTCTGTTGTTTCAGCGCCTGCTGATACTCTGTAGCCTCGGGAAACTCGTCTACGATACGTCCGTAACTATCTGCTGCCGCTGAATAATTTCCCATAGCTTCGTGGGCCAAAGCAGCTTTTACTAAGTATTGCGGTGTAAAGAAACGATTAGTCTTGTAATCAACAGCTTTATCATAAGCATTAACTGCTTGCTGATATTTCTCTAATTCCATATAGGCATCTCCTGTTAAAGCATAGGCACGAGCTTGTACCAACATATCCGACGCACTGAATTGCTCAAGATGGTCAACAGCTTCCTCAAAGTTACCTTGTTTTAGAAAAGCAATACCAGCGTAATAGTGGGCCAGATTGGCCGCCTCAGTGCCGCCGTACTCATCAATGATCTCCAGGAAACCATAATTGTTTCCATCACCATTGAGGGCGCGGTCCAGGCTGTCTGCCTCAAAATAAAACACTGCCTGAAACATCTCGTCTTGCGCAGCTACGTTCTGGTTATCAATGTAATAGGTATACCCAAATACGCCAGCAACTGCAAGTGCTATTGCTACGCCTATTCCTAAAACTATGTTTTGATTTTTTTTACTTTTAAAAAAAGTACCGGTGCTATCCACCAGGGTTTCCCTAAGGGCTTCCGGACTTTCCAGCAGCTCTGTATTGTCATGCTTTCCACTACCCTTAGTTAACTTTTGCTTATTACCTTTTACTCTGTTCGCCATCTTATATGATTTAAGGGTGCAAATTTACATTAATTTATTTTAAACATAAAAAAAGAGCTTTACGTTTCTTCGCAAAGCCCTTCTAAAATTTCTTTAAAACTTCTTAATCCAGAATAAATGGATAATCTTCCTGAGCATATACGTCCTTGAGAGCTTCTTTAGGATCAGGGAAAGGGGATTCATCAGCAAATTTGATACATTCTTCTACCTGTTCCTTTATCTTTTCCTCTATCGCTTTCAGCTCATCCTCAGTAGCCATCTTGTGCTCTAGTATGGCATTCATGCACTGCACAATGGGATCCTGGAGCTTATATTCTTCTACTTCGTCTTTGCTCCGGTATTTAGCAGGATCAGAGATAGAGTGGCCTTTGTACCGATATGTCCTAAACTCCAGAAGTGTGGGGCCATCACCTTTGCGGGCGCGCTCTGCTGCTTCGGCCATTGCATGGTGCACACTTTCTACGTTCATGGCATCTACCGGGAAGGAAGGCATATCATAAGATTCCCCCAGGGTATATAGCTCCGTCACATTACTGGTTCTTTTGACCGAGGTACCCATGGCATATCCGTTGTTTTCAATGACGAAAATTACAGGAAGCTTGAGGGTCATGGCCATATTGAGCGTCTCATGAAATGAACCCTGACGGGTAGCGCCATCGCCCATATAAGTGACACTCACATGATCAGTGCCTTTGTATTGCTCCGCAAAAGCTAAGCCCGCTCCCAGGGGAATCTGTCCCCCTACAATACCGTGCCCGCCATAGAAATGATTTTCTATGTCAAACATGTGCATGGAACCTCCTTTGCCCTTGGAAACCCCGGTAGATTTGGCAAAAAGTTCAGCCATAATATATTTGGGATCAGTGCCCAAAGCAATGGGGTGGGCATGGTCACGATAAGCGGTAATGTATTTATCCCCCTT
>JBBSOG010000058.1:0-18207 GCA_038259985.1 Cytophagales bacterium | reverse complement strand
GATACGGTCTTTCTTCTGATGGAAGCTATCAAAACTCAGTTCATCGCTAATAAAAAGGAAAATGACCAGACAAGCCGCCATGCCGATGGCCAGGCCAAAGATGTTGATGAAAGAATAAACTTTGTGTTTGGTCAGGTTGCGGAAGGCCGTGGTGAGGTAGTTTTTTAGCATAACGTCAGGTTTAAGCAAGTAGCCGATACCTTTCTATGGAAAAAAGTATGCCATCCCCCAAAGCAGTGTGTGAGCCCAGATAAGCCCCCTTTTTTATGTCCACTTCAGGACAGTTCTGTACGTTATCGGACAATGAACAAGTGATTGATATGAATTCATTGAGATCTTTGGATGTACAAAATGCCTGTTTTTTCGTTATTATTGTCAGTATGAAAAATGAACGTGCTATAGAAGAACTGCTCTCGGAGATGCTGCGCAAGCAGGATCAGCAAACGGAATTGCTATCCAGGATGGTGGTCAGCGACGAAAAGCAAAACAAAATCCTGGAAAATCATACCGGTATTTTAAGTAAACTGGTAGACGGGCAAAATACCATTGTCGAAAAAATGAACGAAAGCACTGCCAATACGGAGCACAACTTTAAACTCATTATCACGGAGCTAAAGGCACTTCGTGATGAGCTTCAGCGTATGGACGATTTTGAACGTCGGCTACAGTTGCTAGAAAGCAAAGTAGGATAAACCCCGATTTTTAGTGATGATTGAGTAATAACAAATGAATGTTTTATTCGTTGCTCATCAATCGTCCCTCGTCATTCACTTCGCAAACTATCCACCGGATTCGCTACTGCTGCTTTGATGGCCTGGAAGCTGACGGTTAACAAGGTGATCAGCAAAGCCCCCATGCCTGCCAGGGCAAAAATCCACCAGGAAATATCCGTGCGGTACTCGTAGTTTTGTAACCATCCCTGCAAAAGATACCAGGCGATAGGAATAGCGATCAGGCAGGAAAGCATCACCAGCACCACAAAATCTTTAGACAGCAATTGCCATAGTTGGGACACCGAAGCGCCCAATACTTTGCGAATACCGATCTCCTTGGTACGCTGTTCGGCTACAAAGGCTGCCAATCCAAACAAACCCAAGCAACTGATAAAAATGGCAAGCACGGCAAAAATACCTGCCAGTTTGCCAAGTAGCGCCTCAAAAGCAAATTTATTGGCAAACTGTTCATCGGCAAACTGATAATCAAAAGGCGTAGCGGGATGGTGAGTTTTGAAAGTCTGCGCTACCGCTGCCAATGTCTCGCTGGTGCGCATCTGCGGATTAAGCTTCACATTGATAAACGCTGAGCGGTTGAAGGGGTCAATCATATAAAAGGTTTGCTTGACCGGACTAAATAGGGATTGTGACATCATGTCTCTCACAACGCCGATGACGGTAAAGTCTTTGCCATATGCTTTGATCGTCTCCCCAATAGGGTCTTCCAAACCCATATAGGCTACCGCCGCTTCGTTGAGGATCATTGCCGAAGAGTCGGAAGTAAAATCGCGGGAAAAATCCCTGCCTGCTTTGATGGTCCAGCCCACGGTCTCGCCAAAATCATGATCTACGGCACCCCGGTACATAATATCCTGCATATCCGGATCTTTGCCCTTCCATTCAAATCCACCATCAGACCACCACATATCCGTCACGGCGCACTCCGACTTGGATACTTCCGCAATGGCTCCGGTAGCGAGTAGATCATTCCGGAAAGCTTCGTATTGGTTTTTTACTTCATCCGTTTTGATCGGGATGATGAGCAGGCCATCCTGATCATAACCTACCGGGCGGTCTTTTACAAACTGAATTTGCTGGTAGACCATGATTGTACCAATGATTAGCGTGATAGACACGGTGAACTGCACAATAACCAGGGCTTTGCGGGGAAGGGCAGCATTTCGCCCAACCCGGAATGTGCCCTTCAGCACCTTCCCAGGACTAAAAGCTGATAAATAAAAGGCAGGGTAGCTTCCCGAAAGTAAAGCTGCGAACAGCACAATTCCCAAACTCAGCAGCCATAATCCGTAATTTGTCCAAGTCATGCTGATTTGTTTATCGGCCACTTCGTTGAACCAGGGCAAAGACAATTGTATCAGCACCATAGCGATCAGGAAAGCCAGCAGCACCATCACGAGAGACTCGCTGTAGAATTGACCGATCAACTGGCTGCGGACGGAACCTACCACTTTGCGGATGCCTACTTCTTTGGCACGTTTTTCGGAACGTGCCGTACTTAGGTTCATGAAGTTGATACAGGCTAATAGGATCACGAAAATGCCGATGATGCCAAAAAGCCAAACCACTTCAATGTAGCCTCCCGTGTTTTCGCCATTTTCAAAATCCAAATACAAACGCCACTTTTCCATGGGAAACAAAAAAAGTGCTGGCTTTAGCTTTGCCAATCCCTCACCTACATTATCTAGTTTAGCGTTCTTAATTGCCAGAGAAGCATCTTCTATCTCCACATGATCGGCTAACTGCACATATACTTCCAGCCAGTTGTTCACCCACCCCAGGCTCCAGTTTTCGCTCTCCCTCCTTTTGACCAATAATTCCAACGGGGCGATGAACATCAGATCGTTGAAGGAAGAGTTATTAGGCACATCCCCATACACGCCACTTACCTTTACGTCCAACTGATTGTCTATTTGGATGATCTCGCCTATAGGGTCGGTATCTCCAAACAAGGCTGTGGCTGTGGACTCAGCCAATAAGATAGCGTTCATATCCTGAAGTCCAGATCGTGTTCCCTTCAGCATACGCAGCGATAGCAATTCAGGAGCTTCCGCTTCCATAAAATACCCGTTTTTCGTAATGGCTTTCTCTCCAATAGATAAGATAGGATTTTGAGACATAGAAGACATGACCACGTGCTTGAAGTAGCTTCCGTAAGTATTGCGGAGTTCAGGTCCCAACTGCATAGATTGGCTGAAGGAGGTTTCAATTTCTCCATTGTAATCCAGATTTTGAGCTACTGCCGCAATCCGGTTATAGTGGTCGTGGTGTTGATTGTAAGACAATTCATCAAAAATCCATAGGCCAATCAGCATGGCTACGGTCATACCTACCGCCAGTCCACCAATGTTGATGAAGGAAAACGTCTTATGTTTGGTCAGGTTTCGGAAAGCAATTTTAAAATAATTTTTGAACATGATCGTGTGATTTGTCTTATAGGTTGCGTCTTGTTTTTTGATTGTAAAGGGTCTGAAAAAAGTCAGCACCTGCCAGGCGTATAGCCATCGGGCTTTTCCTTCTCCGTGTTCTTCCACCCAGCGTTGGTACATCTCGTACAAATCTCCTTCAATTTCAGGTAGCAGTTCCGGGTAGCAAAACCAACGTAGAAAGCGGGTGGCAAGATGGGGTGGGGAATGTCGCATATTGTCAGAATCGCGCGGTGAACCGTCGGGATTTACAGGATTTTGGGATGAATGACTTACAATTTCTTATGAGCCTGCTTTGTGATTTTTCAAATGTTGTCATGTCTATATACTTAATGCCATTCTATCCTGGCTATCTATTTTAATCCCGGACATCCTAATCAAATGTTGTCCCACGCTACTCTGGGAATCTGTTCCCACATACGGTTGCGCATCTGCCGACTTTCTTCAAGCACCTGCCTGCCGTAAGCCGTGATTTTGAACAGCCGCTTAGGACGTCCACCCCTTTCTTCGGTAGCCCCGCCCATACGAGAGGCCAAATAGCCTTTATCTTCCAGGCGGTTAAGGGCGGCATGTACCGTACTCAGTGTGACCCGCCGTCCCGATTGCCGGTCTATCTCATCTTTGATACTCACGCCGTAGGCATCATCATACAGCATGCCTACCGTGAGCATTACCAGTTCCTGAAATTCGCCGAGATTCGTTCCTTTCATCTGTAAACAGTATTACTTTCGTAAATGACGATCAAGGACAGTGCCATCTGCCCGTATGGCGTGGAAAGAAGGTTTTCGTGATTTGCTTGTGTTCGCTGGTGGACAGCTTTTGTACGGGAGCGGTCAGTAGATTTTTTAAACGGAGCTTTTATCAGAAAAAAATTAAGGTATATTTAGAATTGATACAATATACTATTACATGTACTATTTGGCACTAGACACGAACATTTGGTTGAATCTACTAAAGGAGGGAACTGCCTCTGACAATTCTTTAAATTTTTTAGATCACTGGATAGATGGGCAACACATAAAAATTTTATTGCCTGAAATTATTGTTACTGAATGGAAAAGGAACCGTGAAAATAAGAAAAAAGTATTAATTCAGGACTGGCGAGATTTTCTAAATAGAGCAAAAAAGATTTTTGACTCTTCTTATGTAAATGATGTGATCACTTCTGAATATGTAGAGCAACGGGTTGAAAAGCAGCTTGAGATAGTGGAAGATATATTCGATAATCATGCAATAGTTATTCCTATCACTGAAAATGTAAAATTAAAATCAGTAGAGAAAGCTCTAGAGAAAAAAGCTCCCTTTCATAGGAAAAGTAGTATGGCTGATGCTTTAATTCTACATTCATTCTTAGACTACATAGAGTCTCAACAATTAATGGGCTGCTTTTTCATAACTAATAATACTGATGATTTTAGTGAGACTAATAGTAAGAGTAAAATCCACTCTGATTTAAAAGATGAATTTAATAAGCTAGGAGTGAGGTATTTTACAGACATAAAAAGAGCCATTTATATCTTCAAAACTGAGCTTCAACTTCCTGAAGTGATAGACGAGAGAAGCACAAAAAATCGCAGGAACGAAATTCAGAAAATATCAGAAGCTATTTCAAACCCAGAATCTACAAGAATTTTAGATTCTTTAGAAGATTCTTACTTAGATAATATTCAACATATAGACATAGTTCTTGGACGGAATAAACCTACTAAAAGTCAAGTCAAATTTGTTTTAGACCTGATAAAATCAGACGTAAGCTACGAGAAATACTTCTTCAGAAAAGTTAGTGATCTATTGTGGTTTGATATCTTAAGAGATGAGGGATACTTTGATCCAGATAAAAATCCTGCACCTCGCAAAGTTGACGATGGCTTTCAGATACCCTATTGGGATGTTCTAAATTATTTAGAAAGAGTTGCTACTCAAATTTCTGAAGGCAAGCACCCTGAACTAATTGATAAATTAGTTGATATTATTGATGCAGTATCAGAGCAGCCGAAAGATAATTACAGAACATGGCATTCATTCATAGAAATCCTAGCATGTCTACCTAATGAATATGTACCTGTTAAATTACTGAACCATATTCCACTGTGGTTGAAGACTCAATTTAGTTCAGGTTCACAAACTTCTTCACTATTTGAGAAACTACTTCCTAAATTTTTAAATGATGATCCAACCACTGAAGATGTTGAGAAAGCGGAAAGAATAGCAATACATATGACTGACCTTATCAAGGTAGAGATAGAGGTAGATGAAACAGCACATTGGGGACAAAAGAGCGGTTATGCTCTCCATGCTGATTTATATTGGCTAAAAAACGGTTTTGTTGAAAAGGGCATTGCAGAAAAGCTTGCCAAGTATGGCTCAAATAATGTCATCTTTCATATCGCAAACAATCTTAAAAAGCTGCTCCTTGATCATTATAATGGGATTCCGTTTGGCTTTATCAGCAATGATCGTACTTACCAAGCCAAATTTTTCATAGAAGGAGATAACCTATCAATAGTTGATATAGAATATGATCAGAATCATCAATTACTATCCTCAAAAATTGTTTTTGATAGCTATTTAAAGCACAATAAGGATGAACTTAAGATATTAATCAAAGAAAAGCTCAATGAGCAAGGAATAATTCATGAAAAAGATAGTGAAGATACATTTAATCTTAATCAAGCAGTAGGAATAGCATACAATGATTCTTCACGCATATGGTGTCATTCACTTCATGAATTTGAAAAAGAATATCATGATACTCCTAGAGAAATACTTGCTCTAATATTAAGAGATTTAACAAATCATAAAGCTAAATACAATGAATCAGCTGCATCTGAGCTTATTCAAAGATTTGCTATCACTCATGGATACAACTTGCCTTTTTTTAAACGATTGTCTTTGTATATCCTTTCTAAAAATTGGTCTGTTACTCTAAAGCCATTTTTCTGGGAAATGATTGATAAGGAAGATGAAAAGCATTATTTCTCATCACCTCAGTATAGCCATGAACTATATTGTTTATTACAGCAAAACATCAAGAGTTTTAATGCTAGTGAGCGTGCAGTTATTAAACAAATAATTGAAAATGGGCCACAAGATGAGAAAGAGGAAAGACACGAAAATTATATAAATCGCTGGAGACTTCGCTGGTATTCGGCTATGAAAAAAGACCAAGAATTCAAAAATGAATACGAAAAACTTTCAGCCAAGCTTGAAAGGAGTAGCGAAGACTTTGAAAATGAAGGTAAAATACAAACAAGAGTTGGTTATATTTCTCCTTTATCAGTGGAAGATGTACTGGAAATGGATAATCAGGATATAGTATCTTATATCCGTAATTTTAATCCCGAGAGAAGTTGGGAATCCCCATCCATAGAAGGACTATCGGATACTATTCAAAACGCAGTTGCTCAAACCCCGCAAAAGTTTGATCAAGAAATTAATCTCTACATAGATACTTATCATGCATATGCCTATAGAATTGTGCAGGGTTTTATTGATGCATGGAAAAATGAAAAAGATTTTGATTGGAAAAAGGTGCTTACATTCTGTTTAAGCTACATTAGTAATCCCGCTTTTGATACAGATGATCTTAACTTGACAAATGATGATTTGGGCACAAATGCAAACTGGGTAAGAGGGGCAATTGCTAATCTAATTCAGGACGGCACCAGAAGTGATAGACACGCTTTCTCAGCCGAATATTTACCAATTGCCAGAGAGATACTTTTCAAATTGATTCCACAATTAGAGGTGGAGAATGATCTTGAAAAAACTAACATGGATTATCCTAATTATTCACTAAACTCTACTGCTGGAAAGCTTTTGCATGCACTGCTTAACTATTCTCTTAGAAAAGTGAGAGTAGAAGAAGGGACAAAATGGGATCAAGAAGCTCAGCTACTTTTTGAACAAGCCATGAACAAAGGTCTTATTGACCCTTATGTCTTACAAGGGTGGTATTTTCCTCAGTTCTATTATCTCAATAAAGATTGGATAATAGATCAAACCAAGAAGCATTACGACTTAGAAGATAATTTTTGGAAAGCTTTTATGGGTGGTGTTTCTTTTAGAAGTCCTATGAGTGGCAAAGAAATGTATGAGCTAATGTATCCTCACTACCTAAGAGCCATTGAGAAAAAAATGGACTTTAAAGGACATGATATATACGGCATTGCTAGGCATTTAGCGACATTCTTTTTCTGGGGCTATGAAGATACAAATGATGATAAACTGATTTCTAAGTTTTTGCGAGAATCAAATCCAAAGCAAATTCAAAACTTAGTTCACTTTATCGCTTCCCAGAATAACTTTATGTCCTCATTAGAGAGTGAAGAAGAAAGACAAGCGTTTAGTAAAAAGATTACTGCGCTTTGGAGTTTTATCTTAAATAAATATCAAGGAGAAGATACCAAAGATGCAACTGAGTTGATTTCTGGTTTATCTAAGCTTACAGCTTTATTTAGAGAGATTAATGAAAGCAACAAAAATTTGATTCAAACCTCTGCAAAGATCATCAATTCGGGACACAACAGTCATTCTTTTCTTATAGAATTGAATAGACTAAAAGATACAGGCGAACCAACAGAAAAAGCCAAGGATATAAGTGTCATAATGCAAGAAATGCCTATACTTATTTGGCTGACAGACAAAGACAAAAAGCATATTATTGCTCTAACAATATTTCTTTATGAGAATAATGAACGTGAATCTGCAAATCAATTTTGCAACCGTTATAGTAAAGAGGGTATGGATTTTTTGAGGAGTACTTATGAAAAATATAACTCATAAAAATAGAAAGAACAAATAACGAAATGATCATCAGGCTTTTTGAACGGTCAGCAAAGTTACTCACAAATCCATCTCGCCCATAGAAGGAGGCACTTGCTCACTAGCCCAGGTTTTATTGGGTTTAGAGTCCATTTCTAGTACCAACTCACCACCTTGTATGATCTCAGCGTGCAACAGGTAACTGCGGTCCAAAGGATCACCATTCAGCATGGCAGATTGGATATAGCGGTTTTCCTCCGAAGTGTTATTGGCTTTGATGGTAAAAGTATTGCCATTGGTCATATTGATGGCGGTTTCTTCAAAGACAGGACTGCCCAGTACATAGTAAGGCATACCCGGCGATACGGGATAAAAACCCATCATGCTACAGACCAGCCAAGCTGACATCTGTCCGGCATCTTCGTTCCCACTCAACCCACCGGGATCAGCACTATATTCTTCCCGGATAATGTCGCGCACCCACTGCTGGGTTTTCCAGGGGGCACCGGCGTAGGCGTACAGATAGACAGTCTGATGACCGGGTTCATTGCCGTGCCAGTAATAACGCTGCTCAAAAAGGGTGTCCAGCTTCTGGATGAATTTCTCCTTGCCTCCCATCAAATCCATGAGTCCGGCTACATCCTGGGGCACATACCAGGTATATTGAAAAGGTGAGCCTTCGGTGATGAAACTGGCACGGGTGGCAAAGGGGTCAAAAGGTGCTATCCAACTGCCATCTGCGTATCGGCCACGCACATAACCGCTGGTGGTGTCAAAGACATGCTGGTAATTCCTGGCCCGCTCATGCAACACTTCGTAGTCTTTTTGTCGCCCCAGTTTTTTGGCCACCTGCGAAAGCACAAAATCATCAAAAGCATACTCCAAAGTGCGGGACACTTGCTCTTTTTGGTGGAAGGAGTCTGGCACAGAATCTTCCAGCGGAATGTAGTTGTATTTCAAATAAGACTCCATCGCCCGTCTGCCTTGTCCGTTGAGGTAGCTTTCCCGGTCGGTATTGGGCTGAAAAGCATTTTTGCGCATCAGGGAATACGCCAGATCCTGGTCAAAATCATCTATGCCTTTCATCCAGGCATCGCCAATCATGGCCGTCACGTGGTCGCCGATCATGGCGGAAGTGTAGCTGTTCCATGCCGGAAAAATGGGCAGCCAGGCCCCTCCCTGTACGCCCTTGTCCACCAATGAGCGAATCATGTCATTGGTCTTCTCCGGATTGAGAATGGTATGCAGCGGATGCAGCGCCCGGAAAGTATCCCACATGGAAAAGTCGGCATAATACTCAAAACCTTCTGCCTGAAAAATATTCTTTGATTCACCAAAAGCCACGTAAGCACTATCCACATCACTGAAGAGACGAGGAAGCAGCATTGCATGATATAGAGCCGTGTAGAACTTCACTTTATCTTCATCGCTGCTGCCGCTTACCTGCACTTTATTGAGTTGCTGACGCCAGGTATTTTCCGAAACCTGCTTTACCTGCTCAAAGTCCCAGCCGCTGATTTCTGCCTGCATGTTTTTGCGCGCTTGATCTAGACTGGTGTGTGACAAACCCACCCTTACTACCAAAGGTTTACCTTCAGATGATGGCATCTGCACATAAGCACCTACGGGCTGCCCTGTTCCTTCTGCCCTGTCCTGGTCGGCCATGATTTCATCTCCTCTCCACACCCCATACGCTGCTATCGGCTGCTCAAACTGGATGACAAAATAGCCACTAAATCCGGCACTTTCGCCCCAGCCCTGATAGATACGGTGCACCGGATTGTAACCAATGATCTCATTATTTTCCGGGTTCACCCGCACATAACCTTCTCCCTCATCGCTATTGGGTTCTATAATAAGATAAGTGGATTGGTTAGTTTCAGGTGTAAAGCGCAGCATGGCGGCACGGGAAACAGCCGTCACTTCTGCCTGTATCTGGTAGTCTGCTAATTCTACTGCATAGTAAGAGGGTGTGGCAATTTCCGTATCATGCGAAAAGGAAGAAGCCCTTTCTTCAGGCTTTACTTTCAGTTCACCATTGGTCGCCATGATGGTGACACTGCCGTAATCCTGGGTGCAGGAACCACTCATCCAACGACTCCCTCGGAAACCCTGTATACTGTTATCGTTGTAATAGTAAGGGGAAAGGCATTTCTTCTCGCTGGCTTGGGTCTGGGGTGTCCACTGTGCCATACCGAAGGGCACGCCTACTGCCGGAAAAGTTTGCCCTCTGAGTTCGGAACCGGATTCACTATGTAATTTAGCGCTCTCAGTAGTGCTGGCGGCGGTACCAATGAGCGGGTTGACATACCCCAAAGGATCATCAGGGGAAAAATTAGTGGGTTGTGGATCAGAAGAGCAGGCTGTTGAAAGGAATATGATCAGCAGGTAAAGTGCGTTATTTTTCATAGGTTGTAACGTAACATAAATTTCATCAGCGTAATTTCCACTATTCAGCAGATTTCTTCAAATTTAAGTGCACAAACTACACTACCCAATCCATGCGTATTTTTATCCTACTTATTTCTCTAGTCACGTTCAGCCTTTCTTCCTATGCCCAGCAGTGGTACAAGGGCAACCTGCATACCCACTCCTACTGGAGCGATGGCGATGATTTTCCCGAAATGATCATGGACTGGTATAAGTCACGGGATTATGATTTTATCGGATTATCCGATCACAATACCTTGGCGGAAGGGGAAAAGTGGAAGCTCATCCCGGATTCTTATGCCCATCGGCAGGGCTTTCAGAAGTACCTGGATAAATACGGTGAGGAATGGGTAGAATACAAAAAAGAGAAAAAAGAACGTATCCGGGTCAAACTCAAAACCCTGGCGGAGTACCGTCCGCTCTTTGAGGAAGCAGGTGAATTTCTCATCATCCAATCGGAGGAAGTGACCGACGCTTACGAAGACAAGCCCATTCACATGAATGTAACGAATGTACAGACGATGATTGAACCTGAGCATGGCAACAGCGTGACGGAGGTGATGCAGAATAATATCAATGCTGCCAACCGGCAGCGCCAGAAAACCGGGCAGCCGATGTTTCCGCACATCAATCATCCTAATTTCGGCTGGGCGATTACGGTAGATGATATGATTCCGCTGACCGGAGAACGTTTTTTTGAAGTGTACAATGGCCATCCGCTGGTGCATAATTATGGCGACTCTACTCGCATGGGCATGGAAAAATTGTGGGACATTCTGATTACGCATTATTTGCAAGCGGGTAAGCCCATTATGTACGGACTGGCTACCGACGATGCCCACAGTTATCACATATACGATACAAACAACAGCAATCCCGGCCGGGGTTGGGTGATGGTGAGGGCTGATTCACTTACGCCGGATGTGCTCATTGCCGCGATGGAACGGGGAGATTTTTACAGCACCACCGGCGTGACCTTGGAGGAAGTCACTTATGGAGATGACTCCCTTGCCGTGAAAGTAAAAAAAGAAGGAGGCATTGACTATCGCATACAGTTCTGGGGCACCAAAAAAGGTGGCGCTGAAGGAGATGAAATTAGCCGAGAGGCTATGGGAACATTACTTAAGGAAGTAAAAGATACGGAAGCCAACTATAAGCTTCAGCAAGACGAGCTTTATGTGCGAGCTAAGGTCATTTCTACCAAACCCAAGGTCAATCCTTTCCAGGAAGGTGATGTGGAAGAGGCCTGGACACAGCCGGTGGTGAGGGATTAACTTTAAATATCTTCTTCCGCCAAAGGAGGCACCCACTGACCATTGAGCATTACTCTTTCTATTTGGTACATGGCTTTGATATCTTCGTGGGGATTGCCTTTGACCAGGATCAGGTCGGCCTGTTTACCGGGTTCTATGCTGCCCAGATGGTCTTCTATACGGAAGAATCGGGCATTTTCCATCGTTGCCGCTTGGATGACTTCCGCATTGCTCAAACCACTTTCTGAAAGCAGTTCCATTTCCCGCTGAAATGCCCAGCCAAAATCTGCATAAGGCACATAGGAATGTGAGCCTACTACGACGGTGGCTCCGGCTGCTTTGGCTTTACCGACAAAGTCCAGCATATTTTTAAAGCCGTTCGCTTTGGTACTGTCTGTATTTTCGCCTTCCAACTGATACTCAAATACAGCCAGCGTAGGACTTACGAACGTCTCATGATCTACAATCAGTTGAATCAAGGAATCGGCTTGAGGACTGTCCAGATCAATGCTGTTCCATATCTCATACCTGCCGTTTCTACGAGCATTATTATCGGCCAACACGCTTTGACGATAGCGCTCCGCTTCCCGAAAAGGCACTAAGTCAATGCCGAAAGAGGTGACATGCTCAACCCCATCTATACCTGCCTTAATGGCATCAGTAGCGCTAGTAATCTCCAGATGCGCTACCACAGGAATGCCATGCTGATGGGCTTTTTCGCAAATGGCTTGCATAATTTTAGGAGGAATGCGGAAGTACACTTTGATGGCCGAAGCACCCTGCTGTACAAATTTCGTTACTTGCTCCCTCGCTTCAATCTCATCCCGCACGATAGAAGAGTTTTTGGGATAAGCAGGAGGAAACATATCCAGGTGCGGCCCGGTGAGAAACAAGCGGGGAAGAGGCTCACCTGAATTTCTTACCTTATCATAACTTTCTATCCAGGCTCCCGGGTCCCTCACCGAAGTGACCCCATGACGCAAAAAATGGGTAGGCAAAGCCTGGTCGCCCAGATGAAAATGCGCATCTATCAGGCCGGGCAATAAAGAGAGTCCATTAGCTTCCATTACCTCTGCTTCTTTCGGAATTTGCATCTCATCCCGCTTACCCACTTTGAGGATTTTACCATTTTGAATAATAACACAGGCATCCTGCAACGGCTCACCTCCATGTCCGTCAATAAGCGTAGCGCCCACAATAGCGATCGTATGCTCACCGGCAGAAATTACACCTTCATTGACTGCCCTAATATCTATGGCAGTAGTATGGTTGAGAGTAGAAGTTTCTTCCTTTTGTTCTTCTGCCTGTGGGCTACAATTATACAGGAAGAGAGAAATAAACAGCAAAAAAATATGGTTAAGGTTACGCATATGACCATTAAGGTAAATCCGTTTTGAATAATTTACTTCTTGAATAATAAAACAAATTTCAGGATTTGCGAAATCTTTATCTGATGCCGGGAAAGTTTGATCCGGGTCAGCTAAATATCTACTGCTTTGGTTTAGTAAAAATTCTTTTGGGTTTTATTCCTTCAATTATCTTTTATCCAGGCCAGATGAGTGTGCCAAGTTAAAAAAACAATTCTCTCTTTATGCCTTATTTCCAAACCTGAATTGCAGGCTTACCCTCAGCGTATTTTGCAATGGATGGGTACTGCCCGGGTTGTGTCCGGAGGGAAACAGGTAAGATAAATCCAGGCTGACCAGGCGGTAGCGTAACCCCAGCCCGGTGGTGAAATATTGTCTGTCTCCTTTGTCTTCTGCCTCATGGTAATATCCTGCCCGCAATGCTATAAATTCCCTGAAGCCATATTCCAAACCGGTGCCCATCCTGACTTCGTTGAGTTCTTCGGAAAAGCCATCGGGCGCATCGGCAAATGAACCGAAAGTTCCACGGAACCAACCTCTGTTGGGATCTTTACCGGCAACAATTCCGCCAGTGATCTGTCCGTTCTGATCTACTTCGTAAATGGGTGGCGTAGGCACGAGTAATTTACTAAAATTCACAGACCAACTCAGGCTATGATTGGGGTTAAACTGTGCTTTCAGGGAAGAACCGATGTTTAGGTTAGCAGGCAGAAAATACTTGTCGCCGAAATACGACATCTTCGGCCCCAGGTTGCTGATACTCATGCCTAAGGCAAGCACGGCCTCTTTCTCAAAAAGCGAAATATCATTTTCGTACCAGGCCCCCAGGTCTGCTGCCAGGTTAAATGAGTTTTGCCTATTGCCACTTATAGAAATAGTACCCACATAGTTGCTTTCTATATATTTTCCGCTGGCCCCTATATGCCAATCATCGTTTAAACGGTAGGCATAGGAGAGAGTAATAGCGCGATCATAAGCATTGTCCAAAGGAAGCAAAGTTCCGCCAGGATTGGTGAGTTGTATATCCCCTAGCGTAAATGAACTCACTGACATACCTACGGCGCTTTTTGTACTCAGTTTTTGCGCTAAAGATACATGCAGTAGCATCATGTTGTTGACCACTTGGCTAAGCCAAGGCACATAGCTGAGGGAAATGTTACTTGGCTCGGGCAATGCCGAGAGTTTGGCAGGGTTCCAATACACTGCATTGGCATCGGCAGAAATGGCTACCCCCGCCTCACCCAAACCGGCAGTGCGGGCATCAGGTGTAATCATGAGAAAAGGGGCTGCTGTGGTAAATACCCTATTCCCGGATTGTCCGGTAATCGAGAGAGGTTGAGCTAAAGAAATATTAAACCCAATAAGTAGGGTAAATACGCCTGTCAGGAGTCTTTTTGATGCGAGCATACTAATTCTGGTTTGGATTAAACGATCACAAACTGCCTGTATATTTACATGAAGTGTTCACACCTGATTCCCATGAATAACGATCTGGCTAAAAAATCATTGTGGAAACCATTGGCAAAAAAAATCAGGAGTTTTAATGACCGGCGTCGCCGACGCGTTGCTATTGTTATATATCTCCTTTATTTTACTACCTCTAATGCATTCGGATAACAATACACGACAACAACCTATCATGAAAAATACCAGCAGAAGAAAATTTATCAAGCAAGCAGGTGCAGCAGCGTCAGCCCTGCTTGCTTTTCCTACCATCATTCCTGCCTCAGCCCTAGGCAAGAACGGACATATAGCCCCTTCCGACAGGATCAATCTGGCTTTTATCGGCGCTGGAAACCAGGCAGGCAATGATGTAAAAAGCTTCTTGGAGGATGAAAGAGTACAGATTACCAGCATCTGTGATGTTAACAAGCTAAGTTCCGGATACTGGGATGGGAAAGTGGCCGGGCGTGAGTTTATCATGAAAATGGTAGACGATGCCTATGGTGAAAAGTATGGCAAGAAGTATAAATCATGCCGTGGCTACGAAGATTTTCGCGAGGTGATTAGCCGCAAGGATATAGACGCTGTGGAGATTGTTACACCCGATCATTGGCATGCCATACCCGTACTGATGGCCTCTGAAGCCAAAAAAGATATTTACTGCCAGAAGCCCCTGGCGCTTACCGTGGCGGAAGGCCGGGCGATGAGTGATGCCGTCAAAAAACATGAGGTAGTCTTCCAGACGGGTAGCCAGCAACGTTCTATGATGCATTTCCGGCGGGCTTGTGAGTTGGTTAGAAACGGCAAAATCGGGGAGTTACAAACGGTCACCTGTAGCTTACCTTCGGGCACGCCTGACTTTGGTAAAACCGGTCACCTGACGGAAACTGTACCTGTGCCCAAAGGCTTCAATTATGATATGTGGCTGGGGCCCGCTCCTGAAGCTCCTTATTGTCCGGCGCGTACGCATGTGAATTTCCGCTGGGTACTGGATTATTCTGGCGGCATGGTGACTGACTGGGGAGGGCATCATCCCGACATTGCCCAGTGGGGGATGAATACTGAGTATACCGGGCCGGTTAAGATCCAAAACGCTAAAGCCCAGTGGGCTGATCATCCTATCTGGAATACAGCTACTGAATTCTATTTTGAATGTATATACAAAAATGGATTAAAACTGATTGTGACCAGCAGTGAAGGTAATGGCGTAAAATTTAGCGGAACAGAAGGAAGCGTATGGGCGAACCGTGGCGAACATGATGCCGACCCTAAAAGTATATTGGAAGCTGAGATAGGGCCAAACGAAACACATCTCTACCAAAGCGACAACCACTTCCGTAATTTTATTGATTGTGTGATATCCCGCAAGGAAACTATTGCCCCAGCGGAAGTAGCCCATCGTTCCATCACTATCGCACATTTGGGCAATATTGCCATGTTGTTGCAGCAGGATCTGGAGTGGGATCCTGAGCAGGAAAAATTTACCGATAATGAGGAAGCGAACAAAATGCTTTCCCGAAAAATGAGAGAACCTTGGGACAAAATATATCAACAGTATATGGTTTAAATACTTTATTCCGCTTAAAAATACTTAACAAGAAGTAGCTATTGAGCTTTACCTGAAGATGGAGAAGAATTTTCATGGGAATGTCGCCAATGAGTCTTTCATACTTTGACTTTGGAGTACATCCAGGTAAAGACTGGGCTTATCCAGGTTGACCAAATCCGCTTGTGACTGAATTACTGCTTTGAACTCTTCTTCAGTATTGGTGGTCGCATAAGCCATGATTTGTATGCCTAAATCATCGCATGCTTGTACCATCTCCGGTGTAATTTCCTGCACATTGCACTCTATAATATTGGCATTGTATTGCGCTTTGGCTTCTTTGACTTCTTCCGGTGAATGGGCATTGATTTTGATCCTAAGCTCCGGTGCCAATGCCCTGAAATCTTCCAGCATGCCCTCACTCCAGAACCAAAAAAAAGTATCTTCTTCCATGTTTAGTTCACGCACCAGTCTAACCACCTCTTCCAGGTCAGCGGTTTTCACATCCAGGTAGACTTTAGCTTTTCCTTTGATCCAGCGGAGATATTCTTCCAGGCGCGGGACTTTTTCACCTGCATACTCTTCGCTAAACCAACTTCCCGCATCCAGTTGATCAATGTACCCTGAAATACGCAGGCGAATAAGACCCCAGCCATCAGTAGTACGGCCCAGCCCCAGATCATGCATGATAAAGTGTACGCCATCCAGGCTGCGGTGTACATCTATTTCTACATAGTCTACCCCTAGCTCAATGGCTTTGGTTGCCGCCGCAAAGGTATTCTCTGGTGCCAAATGGTTAGCACCCCTATGCACTACAACTTCAATGTGATGTTCATCCAGCAGGCTAGCTACTGCTTTTTTCTGCAAAGCATAATCTGGCACATACGTCTCATAGTCTACTTCAGAAGGAGAGCAGGCTAAACACAATATTGGCAAAAGCAACGCATATTTTGAGTTTTTCATAGGTTTGATTAGTTACAAAAAAAGCCCGGTGATTCCACCAGGCTTTCATGAATGTTAATATTAGTATGGCTTAAAAAGTATATTTAAGGCCCATCATCAGCTTAAAACCATCGCCTTCGTAGCGGCGCTCTCCATAATTGGTACGCACACTGTACTGTATCTGGCGGCTAGCTGGGTCAAAGCCTTCTATGTTGTACAACTCTTCGTTGATCACATTGTGATATCCTCCCCATTCGGGATTGATCAGGTTCAGGAAGTTAAAGCAGTCAATATTAAAGATCAAACTATGGTCTTCAAAAAAATTGATTTCCTGGGTAAACCTCAAATTAAGATCTGTTGCCCAGGGCTTCAGTCCACCGTTGGGCTGGGCATATTCACCGATATTATCTTCCAGAAATTCACGGGCTTCCGGTGAGGCATTCTCAAAAACGAACTGGAGATCCTGGGCAAATTGCTCTCCCTGTAAGGCTGCTGTCTGAGGATCGTAAGGGTCAAAAATATACGCTGTAAAGCCAGTACCTTCCCTTACCTTGGAGCCATTCAGGTCCGCTTGCCGTGTGGTGGCTGAAAACCTTCCCCTTTGTATCATATTCAGGAAAATACCTAGTGTCGTTCCGCCTATCTTGGGCGTAGTAATGTTTACCAAGACCTTATGACGAAAGTCTCCCGGTGAGAATGCATTGTTGATGAAGTCATAATTGTAGTAAGATACACCGGTGAAGCGTTGGTCATCTTCATTACGGAAACGCTCTGCCCCTCTGGCATCGGCACGGGTATAGCTGAGGTTTACTTTTCCGTTGTTGGGCAGGTTTACCGCGGCTTCCATTACCACTGCCATAAAACGCGACGCGTAACCATTAGTGAAGATCAGCGCATCTTCAAACTGATCGGAAATCCGGGCATTGCGGAAGTTGCCGGGGCCACCGTTGGCCAGGTCATAGTCAGCCAGGGGCGTATATACTTCACGTCCGCCTTCACCGGCAATGGTAAATTGCACTTCAGGGTTGAGGTTAGCATTCTCCATCACGTACATATCCTTCGTCTTGCTGTAATAAAGGTTTGCGCCTACGCGCAGCCAATCGGTCAGGTAGCGATGGTAACTCAGGTTGGCACGGAACGTCATAGGCACTTCAAAGTCTTCATCCAAGAACCTGACGACTTGCGCCGCGCTTCCCTGAGATGGGTTCAAATCCCCGCTGGTGAGCCCTTCGCCGGGGATTTCACCATACTGGTTATCATAAAGTTCATAATTAGGCGTAGGCAAAATGATTTCGTTACCGTTCT
>JBBSOG010000057.1:0-18263 GCA_038259985.1 Cytophagales bacterium | reverse complement strand
TAATTAGGGCTTCCTCAAAAAGTAGCGTTTAGATTGGCTGCGAAACGGGAAAGGTTAAGCACGAAGAGGGTGGCTGCAATCCATGTTTGAGAAGTATCTTTGAGTTTAGCTTTAATCTGGTTGAGAGAAAAAGTTTGCTTAGCGTTACCTATGCGCCCTTCTATTTGATTTCTTTCAGCATACTCTTTTTTCTCTTTGCGCTTTCGCCTGGCTGTTTTCTCTACCGGCCTACCTTTGGGCGTAGCCGTCAGGCGAATGTTGCGGTCTTTGCACCATGTTCTGTTCTCATTGGTGGCGTAAATTTTATCGGCCTGGATAAGCTCAGGGTAATGACCAAACAAGAGTTTGTAAGCTTCTGCTTGTTTTTGTAAGTCCTTACATTCGTTATAGTTATCCCAACTGAGTGTATCATGCCTCATATAGCCATCCATAAGAGAAAGCCCAAGCTTTGCACCAAACTCTACATCCTTTCCCTGCTTTCCACGGACAATAGGCCTTACATGGGGCTGAGACAGGCTCACAATGCGGTCAGGACAACGATGTATTTTTTCATCATACATCATTTTTTGTTGCCCATACAGAGCGTATATGATCCATAACTGTCTTTGATATTTGTGTGACAGGGGAAATATAGTATCAGCTATCATATCCAGCATACCATCAATGTAACCCAAGTTCCTCTCCACACAATTGAGCAGGTAACGGATAGCTTTCCTGACGGATTTAGCTGACTTTTGCCGTTTTTTTGCCTCTTGTAAATACCGCTGATGCGCTACTTTGCGGTAGGTTCGTGGTTTGACTTGCAGTTTATCCCTTAATTGTTCAAAGAGCAAGTCAATCATATCCTCTGTCTTCATCCGTGCCTCATTGATCAGAGAAAGGTCATTAGGATACCTGATATACTGATCGGCCACTGTGGCATCTATTTTCAGCTTACCCTGATTGGCCGTGATGTCTTTTTGCTCATTGTTTGCTTGATTGCAAAGCTCAGGATGTGAAGTGGTGATCAGCAGTTGGTTGAACTCATGAAAAGTCCCTTCTCCCAGCTTCTTTCGGATCTCTACAAATAGAGTAGGAGAAAAAAGTAATTCAGGGGTGTAGTCCTGCAATCCCAGGAAAAACTGCATATAGGGATTCTCACAGATACTCTGTAGGGTTTCTTCATCAGAAAGTTTAAGCTTATGCTTGATAATAAAAGCACCAATCATGATGCGGGGATCAATAGCCTTTGCTCCTAACTGAGCACTAAAACGCTTGGAGTAGATTTTTACCATCTCATCCCAGGGCAAAAGAAAGGACAACTGCACCCAGCGGTTATCTGGATTGAGTTGGAGTTGATAAAGTGAAGAAAACCCCTCAATTTTAGCTTGATGTTGTGAAGTATATTGTATCATATGAAAGGTTATTTGCAAATATATAAAATAACCCTGCATCTAGCACTAGATGCTTTGTTTAAAAATTGACCTATACAAACCGTAAAGACACTTTCTTATCTATCTGAGGAAGCCCTAATTATTTGAACAATCTTTATCAGTTGCCTAAACAAAGCGCTAATTATGTGTTATATATGTGACCTACTTCCTAACTTAGTGGATTAACTTCACTGTCATTCATAGCGAAGCAAAATTATGCATGAAATGAAAGAAAGTAACTTAAAAGGCGTGGTGGAGCAACTAAAAGCTGACATCGACCAAATCAACAAACAAACTAATGGCCTGAAAAACGGGGCGAGGTTCAGGTCTGTGACAAAGCTCAATAACCTCAGGGATATTCTACACAAAATAGAAGAGATTGACAGCTCGGTAGAGGAACTAATTGAAAAGCAACATCAAAAACGTATAGATAAGGATTAGCTGTTTTTACGCATAGCTTCTTCTAAGTATTGTCTGCAGGAATAGTTTTCAACTCAACAGCACACTTCAACGCTTTCGCCAAAGGGTCAAGATGTCGACGGGTGGCCCAGAGTTCCAGCTTCATATTCTCTGCCCTTCCGGTGATCTGAATGGTTAGTTTTTTCTTGGTATGCTTGCAAGTAATTTCTTTGACTAACTTATTTTTAGTACGGTCCAAACTGACTGCTGCCCTTAACATGCCGGAAAGCAGCTTCACACTTTTGCGCTGCCCTTTATTGAGCCTTTTGAATTTTTTATGCTTCTTCTTTGGCGCAGCCTTACGGTGATAGCGGGCTACATGGCTGATAAGTAATATTTCTTCGTCATTAAACCCACGTAAGCCAGCATGTCCTATAATATAGCGGGAGTGTTTATGATAGCGCTCATAACGAATATACTGCCCCACACTATGAAGAAGGGCTGCAAATTCCAGTATATCACGCTCAAACGCTCCTAATTTGTGGATGTCTTCTGTCTGGTCAAATAGTTGAAGGCAGAGCGAAGAAACATGCCTTTTCTGGTGCCAGTCTACATTAAACTGATTAGCTAGTTGGAATGCACTTTTGTGCCTGAGGTCTTCTGATTCGGGGAAATTACTGATCTGCTGACCATGGTTTTCCAGGTAATCCAGGATCAAGCCCTCCCTGAGCGAAGCATCGCAGAGGGTAATCTCCTCCACACCCGCCATCTGAAGCAGCTGCACCAGCAACGCACCTCCCAGGTGAATAGCATCCGCTCTTTTTTCACCTACGCCATTGACCGCTGCCCGCTTATCAATCTTCAGCTTTAGCAGTTGCTTGGTCAGGTCTTCCAGGTCGCTGAGTTTCACTATCTCTGCATTCACAGATTTCATAGGTTTGCCCCCGGCAGCCATGTGGGCGGCTTCACCCAGTGTTCGTATGGTCCCGGAGGTACCAATCACCCGGCTAAACCCAATTTCCTTCGCCTCAGCCATGATGTTTTGTGCAACAAAGCGGATATGGGCTTCCAAAACCCCGAGAGCTTCTTCACCGACCATGCCATCGCCATCAAACATATCAAGTAACCTCAGGACGCCAAGTTTCATACTTTTGCCCATGAGTATTTCATCCTGGTTACCCACCGTAATTTCAGTGCTCCCCCCACCAATGTCAATTACCATTGCATTATCTCCCTGCAAAGCAATTTCATTGCGCACTGCTTTGAAGATGAGCCGGGCTTCTTTGCCTCCTGAAATTACTTCCGGGGAAATACCCGTGTGCCTGACCAACTCATTTAAGAAATCCCCGCCATTGTGTGCCTCGCGGGTGGCACTGGTGGCAGCGGTAATGATTTCATCTGCCCCTCTCTGATCAGCAAGCTGGACATACCGCTTAATGGTTTCCAGTCCTTCCTTGAAAGCCCGTTCACTGAGCCGATTAGTCGCAAAAACACCTTCACCCAATTTGACCATCTCTTTCTCACGGTCAATGATCTGAAAATTGTTTTTATCGGTCACCTTCGCAATTACCATATGAATGGAGTTGGTACCAATATCAATTGCGGCTATTTTCATGAATGGGCTGGTTATTTAGATCAACATGGATGTTTGCACCTAAAGGTGGGGACTTGGTATCGTAATCCCTAATAAATTTCTTTGTGGCTTTTTTTTATGCTCAAACGAAAAAAGTCTGCCTACATGTAGCAAGCAGACTTATAAGAACGCGTTGTAAATTTATTCTAATGCTGTCCAGGCAGCGTCGTAATCAGGTTCCTCCCCTATTTCTCCTACTTGCTGCTTGTAAATCACCCTACCTTCCTCATCCAGTACGATGACGGCACGGGAGTGCAAACCGGCCATGGGCCCATCTGTAATTTCCAAATGATAGTTCTTACCAAATTCGCCCTGAGGGTAATCAGATAGTGTAATAACATTTTTGAGCCCTTCAGCCCCACAGAACCGGGCCTGTGCAAAAGGAAGGTCACGGGAAATACAAAGCACCTTGGTATTTTCCAGAGGCGCTACTTTTTCATTAAACGCCCTTACAGAGGTTGCACAAACGGAAGTATCAATACTGGGAAAGATATTCAGCACAAGTTTTGAACCCAGGAAGTCTTTAAGTGTTGCCCGGCTGAGGTCATTTTTGACAAGCACAAAGTCGGGTGCTTTTTGTCCTACTGCCGGCAAATCTCCCAGTGTATGAATAGGGTTACCTTTAAGTGTGATGTTAGCCATTTTATTTTGTCTTATTAGTTAGGTAAAATGATAATGTCTAAGTTACAGAAACGAACTCATTCCCGCATTGTTCAGGATGCAAGTACAATTCAGTCTTTTTGCGCGTATCAGCGCTTCAGAAAATGAGAAGAAAATTTATTTTGTTTACGCTAAATCTTCTTCAAGGATAGCGTATTCGTAGTTATCCGACCAGCCACCTTTTAAGGGAAGCACCTTTCTTTTGCTCCCTTCCTTTCGCATTCCCGCCTTTTCCAGCACTCTGGCAGAGGCGATATTGTCTACGGCACAACCTGCTTCTATCCGGTGAAGATGGAGCATATGGAAACCAAAGCGGAGAACGGCCTTTAGTGATTCGGTAGCCATCCCTTTGCCCCAATAGTCAGGAAACAACTTATACCAAACCTCAGCTATTTTAAACTTTGGGTTTCCTAGTTTGATGGCTATCAGGCCGATAAAATCCTTGCTGCTTAAGCTTTCTATGACAAAAGTGTAACATCTGATATTCTCCTGCTGATGGGTCATGATCCATTCCCTGACAATAGCCTTAGTAGTTTCTATATCCCTGGGAATGCCTAAAGTGTTGTATTGATTGATCTCAGGCAATGAATGTAACGCATGGATTTGAGAGAGATCATCCCACAATAATCCTCTGATTTTGAGCCTCTTCGTAGTTAATTCAGTCTCTATCACGAATGCATTTTATTCAACCGGTCCGCTGTAATGCCGGGCTTGCTGATTGGGTTGTTCACTTCCCCCTTTTGGTTCCAGGGTGATGATAAAAGAGGAAATAGGCGATATACCTTTCATCATAATCATCTGTGGAAAAGAATCGGAAGAAACATCAAAGACGCCCAGACTCTGGGGTTTACCTTCCACAGTTGCCCAAAGCTGGTATTGTTGCGCTTCATCATTGGCAGGTAGTGCATTCGGGTTGACATAGACCTGTGTTACCCCCTCATTCCAGTATAGAATCGGGTTAATGGCATCATTTTCCTCATTGCTTTTCAGCAGTAAAGTTTGAAAAGAAGGGTTATTGACAATGGCAAAAGCTTGGCTCAGTTGCCGGGTTTGTTGTTCCAACTGATCATAACGGGTTTGCATCTTTTCAAGTCTACTTTCGCTATGTTGCCAGTTGATCCAGAAGTGGGCAGCCACTGCCATAAACATCAGCTTCAAGGTGAAAGTAGCTGCTACGCCATAGCGCAAAAAATTAATTTTCTTACTTTTTTTGTCCTGCGAATCCCTTTTTTCATCATTGATTTTATTCGCTATTTTATCCCATACTTGCTTCCGGGGTTGGATAGCCAGGCTCCTGGCGATTTCTTCAAGTGATTCTTCTATCAGATCAATTTCGGTGCGTACCTCCGGATAGCGTTGTGCATAGCTCATCACTTCCGCTTCCCGCTCTTCGGAAAGTTCCCCTAGTACGTATTGTTCTAATACGCCGGACGCTATGTAATCTTCTACTTTCAATATACTTAGTGGGCTATCTCCTACTTCTTAACATCAAAGCTGACTCTTTGATTCCGATGGGTCTTCTCGTCAAAGACGTAAGCACTTTCCCCATATTATAATTTTAATAGATTAGCGGCAACACCTTCATTCGTTATTTTGATGGGTTTGATCTTTCCTTCATTATCAAAATACATACGGTCACAAGTCACCCGATGGTTACCATCTGTTTCGTCCAGGGGCCTGCGATGATACACCACGTACTATTCGTCGGTGTTGGGGACATGAATGACAGAGTGATACCCGGCACCGGTAGCGATTTCAGCGTCCTGTTGCAGTACTTTTCCAATTCTCTCAAAAGGCCCGAAGGGAGAATCTGCAATGGCATATATGGTGATTAGCTCTTTTTTCCTGGAATTTATCAGATACTTCATGTGAATGATCGGTTTAAGGTCAAAGATAGCATTTATACGCGCCAATTACACCAAGAGAACCTGGATGTCTTTCTAAGAAAAGACAGGTTATACAAACAACATATTCTCCCCTCACTTCAAAACTTGGCATTACTCAAAAATACTAAGAAAGTCGTTTTACTTAGAAATCCATATGACATTATTTTAGCATACCGGAGAGGAATTATTAGGAGCATTCATGGTGAGAAGAAAGGATTTGACAGCAATTTATCTGAAGTTGAATGGATAGAAACAGCCAACAGGAACGGCTTGCTGAAAGTGTTAAGTTGGTTTTATGGATTAAACGTAACGACCAAGAGAATCAAGCTTTCCAGGAAGAGGTATTCCCGTCACTCCGGCATCAATACCGCCGCTGTGAACCTACGTCGCCGGATGATGAGATTTGTCCTTAATCATAACTATTATGAACGTTTGAAAAAAATTCAAACTTACCTTCGTAACCACGGAATAAGTTGGGGATAGTAGGCCCAGGCTGATGCACTGCTCAAAAATATGTCTTCAATTTGGTATGGAAGACAATGCTTTTTTATGTTCGCCCGGCATTAGGTTGACAATCAGCTTAAACTTGCCTGACTTGGATTTAATAATCTGGTCTTCTGTGACATACCGTATGGTATAAGGCACGGATGTGCCAATATATTTTTCCAACTGCTGTTTCAGTAAGACTTCATCTTCCCCATGATAAGCATCGGTAACTACCATATTCACATAAAAAGTATACGGATCTTCCTGTACAATCTGACTTAGTAAAACATGGTTGACCCCTTCAAAAGCACCGCAAAGCAGGCCGACCCTGGTACCGTCGGGGAGCAATAGCACATCGTCGCTCCTCCCTTGTATTTCTTTGATCCTTTTATCCAAAGGGGCCGGTTCCACTGTTTCGTCCAACAAAATGATATCATCTACTTTGTATCGTATGAGTGGAAAACTACTATTGATCAAACTAGTAGTAATCACATGGTCGCTCTTAAATTCATTGGCTGCGTATAAGGGAACCTGATCGTATAGCCCATCAGGCTGCTCTTGCAGGGCTATGGTTCTTTCTGAGTTACCATACCAGTCATAAATTCTACTTTGGAACACCCGCTCAATCTTTTCCCGCTGATAACTGTATAGCGTTTCTGAAGAGGTGAAGATAACAGGAAACGTGACACGCTTGCCCAACAGCATAAAAAAGTTAGCCAAAGACTCAAGAGAACTTGGGTAGGCAAGAATAGCATCGGGTGCAAACGCCTTCATTCGCCGGTAATACCATTCCGCATTTTGCGCTTTTAAATGATAACTTGATAAATACAGTGTTTTTGTAAACGGATTGTAAACCTCTTTATCATGTATACTTAAGTTCCCTCTTAAGACAACAGTTTTCATACCCGGCTGATGGCCGAAACGTATCCTATGCGCCCACTGGTATGCTCCTTCTTCTACAATAGATTGATAATCCCTGTACATACTTACCGTAAAACCGGAGGTGCCGCTGGTTTTGGCTTTTATTTTGTTGAACCAGTTTCCAATGAAAATACCTTCCCGGTTTTCCACTACATCATGCTTGGTAATGATGGGCAAATGCTGAAGGTCGTGGACAGATCTGATCTTATCAATATTAATTCTGTGCTTTTTATAAAGGGAAGCGTAAAAAGGGGATTGGTTGTAAGCTTTATGCAACAGGAAAAGTAATTTTTTCTGTTGTAAATCTTCCAGTTCACTTTGGCTTAGTTTCTCGAGTTTCTGTACAGCTTTTAACCTTCTGTAAAAAAAAGGACTGTACCTAAGTTGTTTTTCAAAGAACTGTTTGAAAATCGTTTTCATTAGAAATCCAAAAGATTATCACTTTAATACTAAGTAAATATTACATCTAAATTAGGTATTAATTTGTAAATTCTATTAAATTTTTTATGATTTATTGTTCTTAGCTCAATCCTTTATTGTTATTTCTTAATACTACTACTTGATATTTTTACTTTATTGCCACAAAACGTACATCCTGTGAGCATTATTTTGCCACAAATATTTAGGGAAAAATAAATAATTTTGTGTCAGGCTATCCTTAAGTAAAGCTAATTGCAAACTTTCTCAGTCGTTGTTGAAAAGTCACTTACCAATTGACACTATAATAAACATTTAAAATTTCCTTGGTAAAAATAAATTCACCTGATCTAAATTATAGATTATGCTTTGATTTTTCTTTGCTGGCGACAAAAAGTCCGGCAAGTGAGGTCAGTGCGGTGACGAGGAAGAAAAGAATGGTAAAAGTGATGGCTGTTTCTTTATCAATATTGAGGTAACTAAATCCATATAAAAAGACAAGTTCCCTGGCCCCAACCCCACCGATGGTGAAAGGAAGCACGGCGACTACCGAAGAAATCATGAATAAGGTCAGGTAATCCAGGTAATAGGATGACACTGACAAACTCATTAGTAATAGTACTGCACTTAGTACCTGGCCAGCCTGCACCCAGAAGGAGTAATGACTGGTAGAAAAGAAGGCGGGCACAAAAAGGGGAAAAACAATTTTGACAAGAAGAAAATAGAGCGGAATAGCCAATAAAATAGCAAGCACCACCAAGGTATCAAAGTAAGGGAGGGATAGTGAAAAAGTGCTAAAAAGCAAAAAGATACCCGCCATAACTACCAAGATTACTAATCCACTTATACGGTCCAGCAAAGTAGCACTCACTAGGTGTTTGGTTTTGACATCCTGCTGTTGCTTGAGCAAGTATATCTTATAACCGTCGCCACCAATACTGCCTGGCAAAAAGAGATTATAAAACATGCCGATGTATAGCAAACGGATGTTATAACCATCGGAAATATGAACGTCTATAGGTTGCAGGAAAGCCTTGAAACGGAAAGCCGCGATGATCTTAGAAAGATTGAATGCCAGAAAAGCTAAAATGAAAAGCCCAACATTTACATTTGTCAACGCATGCAGTGCCTCTTCCAGGTCAATCTTGCGAAAAACGAAATATAGGGCAATGGCAGAAATTAACAGCTTAACAAGAAAGCCCAAATATCTCCGCTTGTTACTAACAGCTTGGGAAGAATGAGTCGGATGCGGCGTCACTTAAATTGAATTAATGCAAACTCTTGATGATCATAGGCAAATGTATAAAAAATTTTATGCGCTTGATTTTGCAAATCTGATTTCTTAGCTAAGAAAAAGGTATCCGGGCGGGGTTCGTTATTAAAAGTAAGCACTTTTTTACGCGCACGTTCAATATAGAAAACAGAAGTCCGCGAGATATTTTGACCAGCATACATAAACAGAGGGGCATCCTCTACAATAGCGACCATGGTTTTAGCGTCAGCTTTGTCTTTGGCTTCTGAACTTTCTAAAGCCCTAAGGGGCAATACGGTAGCAGCAAAGACAAAACGAATAATTACGGCTAAGGTAATGAGTTGAAGTAATGCATATTGTGGTTGTTTAGAAGAAGAGTAAAGAAGTACGCCTAAAGCGAGAGCAGTAAGTATTGTGATGAGTACAATTCCCTCTACTCCAGCAAGCTTAGGCAAGAATGGCATCGTCAAACTTGCTAACAATACTATTACAATAAGTACTACGACGATCTTGCGAAAAATATTTTCTAATCGTGTATCTGAAGATTGATAGATCAGATAGCCGTAAGCCAATAGCATGACAGCCAGCGGGTACAGCATATAGATATACCGGGAGCGAGTACCGGGGGAAAGCCAGTATATCAGCATGTTAGACAAAAGTATAAAAAAGCAAAATACAATCAGCTTGTTTTGTGAAAAAACCCTGATGATGTCTTTCCTGAACAGGAAAATAACCAGCAAGGAAGCAGGCGCTATGTTTTGCAAAGTGACCAATGGAAATGTCAGCAAATGAGGTATTAGCGCTAGGAACCTGTTCTCAAGCATGGTACGTTCACTCGCCTGCGACCAAAGTGACTCATCGCTGGCATAGAAGCCTTCCAAAGCGTTGTACTGGCTATACCACCAAAAATACCCTCCCACAATGAGTATGAAAATAAACACACCTGTAAAATGAGATAGGCTAAAAAGTTTTTTAAGTTCTCGTTTATATAAAAAAAATATCCCCATGGATATCACTAAAAATACCAGGGAAGGAAGCCCTTTGGTAAGCACTCCGATAGCCCCTAATAAGTAAGTCGTGATAAATAGAAGGTAGTACTGCTGCTTTTCATAAAAATGAAAGATTGTAAAAAAACTAGCTAAGGTAATGAAGGAATAGAAGAGGTCAATCTCGCCGGCGGTGGCCGAAAAGTAATACAGGATATCGGCCATGGCCAGGGTAAGCAAACCGCTATACACGCCAAAGGTCATACTGACGTATTTTATACCTACCCAGAAAACCAGCAAACCCATACCGATAAACGAGAGAATAGGGAAAAAGCGAACCGCAAGTTCAGATTGGTTTCCAAACAGATAAAACCCGGCTATGATCACCCAATTGAAAAGCGGCGGTTTTTTATAATAATATTCCCCAAACTCGGTAGGCAAAACCCAGTTATCATTGAAAAGCATTTCCAGCGATATCAAAGCCCGGCGAGGTTCTTCATGCTTCAGCGGAGCCAAGCCAAGGTTAAAGAAAAGGGAAGCTACCAGCAATAGAAAAATCACTAACGCAAACCACAAGCCTTTGTGATCCAGCAACCTATAAGGAGATGGGTTTTCCTGAAAGGGGGTTTTATTCATGCCCGCAAATTTCGTTATTCACAGACCAAATGCAAGTAGCAGAAAATTGAAAAAATTTAGGGTTGTTTTAACGGCAGCTTATCCATTGCAGACAAGCAAAACTCATTAAAACAACCCCAAAAATTAACAATCAACTATAAGTGAACTAGGCAAGTTTTACATTTACCGCGTTCAACCCTTTTCTTCCCTCTTCTACTTCATAAGTAACTTCGTCATTTTCCCTGATTTCATCTACCAAACCAGACACATGTACAAAGTATTCTTTTCCTGATTCATCGTCTTTAATAAATCCGTATCCTTTTGATTCATTAAAAAATTTAACTGTTCCGTTATTCATGATAAAATTAATTAGTGATAATTGGTGGTTTTCTTTTCCACATCAAGTGCCGAAAAAATATCAACACGTGAGTGGCTCAATAGTTCGTTAATTTATGATTTTTTGCCAGAAATCACATACATTAATGCGCCTCCGGCAGCATGGTATACTTCATCTTCCAATGCAGCAAGCAACTGATCTAACTTGTGGATATATTTTTTATGATATTTCTCGTAAAATTCCAGGTGCTCATTTCCTAGTATGGCAAAGTATTCCCGGTTATCCACTCCTGAAGGAGAAGCATTTGTCCCCTGTGCCCACTGATGGAGCGTAGCCCTTTGTTCCTGGTTGCTGTAAGGTGGATACATGGCGATCGCTTTGTCAGAAATCCTTACTTCTATTTCTTCAATCCCTGCCTGCACCAATAACCCAGGTAACAAATCCCCTAGTGAATTGTCACCATGTCCATATTGCTTTTTGCCCTTTTCGTAGAGGAGCGCGTACCTGATGTGGTCCATCGTCTCATCTATTGTATAGGTAGCCGAAAGCGAACTCCTCGTCAGGTGCTGCACCTGGTTGTTGGGCTCAGCACACAGGATAATCCCCCCTGGCTTCAATACCCTTTTCATCTCAGCAATCACTTGCTCAGGCTCACGCACATGGATGAGCAGTGTTTGACAAGTGACAAGATCAAAATGATTATCTTCATAAGGAAGCCTATCTGCGGAAGCACAGTCAAAATGAAAGGAAGCACCTCTCTGAGAAAAGTACTCCCTGTGTTCCTCTTGATACGCTGCCCAGGCAGGATCATTGTCTACCGCAAAAACTTCTGTAGCTGGTTTCAAAAAGGGGAATAACAGTTTACTCCAATGGCACATGCCACTACCCACATCCAGCAAACTACCACACTGGTCTAAAGATAAACGGGTAGCCAATCCTTCCAGAAAGCTCTGGTTCCACCAATGGTCACGGTAGTTTCCGAAATAACGGGCGGAATGTCCTGCTTTTTCTTCCTTATTCACCGAAAATCAAATTATGGATAAGGTGACTTACCACCTTCTCGGCCTTTTGTTAGAAGATGACCTGAAATTGTTTTTCTTAGCTTGCTGAGGCGCGTTCCGATGATTGTTTTGCCCACCTCTCTGTGTACTTTCCTGCGCTGCGGGCTGGGCTGTGCCTAGAAGAAAAGGGTGGTCTTCTACAATAGGTATCCTCTGATCAATCAGTTTATGAATGTCGCGCAGGTACGCTTTCTCTTCATGGTCGCAGAAAGAATAAGCCACGCCGCTGGCACCTGCCCGGCCAGTACGGCCAATCCGGTGTACATAGGTTTCCGGCACATTAGGCAGTTCAAAATTAATAACATGCGACAAATCATCCACATCAATACCGCGGGCAGCAATATCAGTGGCGACCAATACGCGGGTGCGCTTGTTTTTGAAGTTTTTCAGCGCGTTCTGCCTCGCGTTTTGCGATTTATTGCCATGGATAGCTTCAGCGCTGATACCTGCTTTTTCCAGGTCTTTGGTCACCTTGTTTGCCCCGTGTTTGGTACGGGTGAATACCAAGGCGCTTTCAATGGCGCTGTCCTGCAAAAGATGGGCGAGCAAAGCTTTTTTGTTGCCTTTGTCCACATAATACACTGACTGCTGAATGGTTTCTGCCGTGGAGGAGACAGGAGCTACTTCCACCCTCACTGGATTAGTCAGGATAGAATCAGATAGTTTGACAATATCAGGAGGCATGGTGGCGGAGAAAAAGAGCGTCTGCCGTTCCTTAGGAATTTTGGCAATGACCTTTTTCACATCGTGTACAAAACCCATGTCCAGCATACGGTCGGCTTCGTCCAGCACAAAAATTTCCAGCATGCGCAGGTCAATAAAACCTTGCTGCATCAAGTCTAGTAGTCTTCCAGGCGTAGCAATCACAACGTCCGGACCTTTTCTCAGGGCATCGGTTTGTGATTTTTGAGAAACGCCCCCAAAAACTACCGTGTGCATGATGGGCAGATGACGACCGTAGGCTTCAAAGCTCTCGCCGATCTGTATCGCCAGTTCGCGCGTGGGTGTCAAAATCAATGAGCGTATCGGGTTGCGGCGCTGCCCTCTGGGGCCATGGTTTTCTAATGTTTGCAAAATAGGGATGGCAAAAGCGGCGGTTTTGCCGGTACCGGTTTGGGCACTGCCCAACACGTCCTTCCCTTGTAATATGGCTGGTATAGACTGTGCCTGAATAGGCGTAGGTGTACTATAACCTTCCTGATGGAGCGCCTTCAAGATCGGCTCTATCAGATTTAATTCTTTAAATGTCATTCGTAATTGTTAAGAGTAAAGCTGGCCTAAATGTGGATGTAAGAGGTCAGTGAGACGGGAACTTAAATCATCTAAAACAGCGCGGTATACTAAGTATGATTACCTGTTAACCGAGTATACACAAATTTTCCACAAAGGTAGTTCCTTTATTGGAAAATAAAATTCGCTGATTGAAATATTGTTTTCACCATTGCACCCGGACAAAACAAACACTAATGCTCTTGTCGTTAAGGCACAAACTAAAACAGAAACATCCTTCTTGCACTATTAAATTCTATTGACTGATACGTTAGAGCCTAGGATCTATGTCTTCGCTTTCCAGGGCTAAAACTCCGAATACGCTTTCATGAACTCGCCTTAAAGGTTCTTTTCTGACAAATCGCTCTAGTCCCTCTAGACCAAGGGCAAACTCTCGCAAGGCCAAAGAACGCTTTTTTGAAAGCCCCCTGTTTTTAAGTCTGCTCATGTTTTCGGGCATGTCATACTCCGGTCCATAAATAATGCGGAGATATTCACTTCCCCTGCACTTGATGGCAGGCTGAAGCAGTCCTTCTTTACCATAAACGATAAAATCATAAGGCTTCACTACCATGCCTTCTCCACCTTGGGCAGTAAGTGCTGTCCACCAAGCAATTACATCCTGAATACTGTTTTCATTCTGAGTATCAACAACTTTGTAAGGAGTTGCCCTAAATATTGATTGGTCTGCCCGGCATATCTCTTGGATGTTTTCCATATGCCATTCGTGTGACTTATCGGTATGCACTGCCCCTTCAGTGGCCAGAATATGAAAAGGAGCTAATTTGTAATCTTCAAGCGAAGATACTTCCCAACAATATTTCCTATAAGCGTCAACGTATTTTGAAATAGCCCCCTGTTTGTAACTGAACTTATCAAGTAAATCTTTTGAAGCGATAACACCTCTATCTGCTGCTTTTTGTAAGGCTTTCTCTACTTCTGTGAGCGCATTCTTGGCTGCTGTGCCTACCGAAGCATATTGGTCTTTGATTAGGGACTGTGCCTTTGCTGACCAGGGCATAAGCTCCGCGTCCATGCATACCCAATCAGTATCCTGCTTCTCCCAAAAGCCAGATTTTGTCAATGCTTTTGAAACTCTATCCAAGAACTGCTTCTCTAGCTCATGATCATTGAAAAAGTTTCTACCCGTCCGGGTATAGCAGATGCCAATTCCAGAGTCAGTCAAACCAAAGCGTTTTAAGACAGTCGCCTCATCCTCGCAAATAACGAGTATCGCACGCGAACCCATGTGTTTTTCTTCACATATGATCTTTTCAATGCCCCTTTTTTTATAGTAATTGATGGCTTGAGCAGGGTGCTCCAGATAATCAGGCAATTCGCTGGTAGCACAGGGCGACATGGTGGGTGGAAGATAGATAAGCCATTTTGGATGAACGGCAAAGCGGCTCATCACTTCCAAAGCAGCAATTGAATTTTCTTCCCTAATTGTAATATTATTTCTCAAGCGGGTTTGGACGATGCGTTTACCCATAACATCTTCGATGTTTAGCAAGTCATCGTTTTCTTGCTGATGGGTAAATTCAGTGTCAATCTTTTGATGAAGAGGCCTGACTGGCTCGCAATAAACTTTTTTGGCTGGTACAGCAACTAACTCTTCTTCAGGATAACGTAGTGCTGTCAACTTACCACCGAATACGCAACCGGTATCAATATCTATTGTCTTGTTAAGCCATTCGGCTTCAGGAACGGGGGTATGTCCGTATATGACTTTTGCCTTTCCACGGTAATCGGAGGCCCAATTATACCTGACCGGTAAGCCAAATTCATCAATTTCACCGGTGGTTTCCCCGTACATGCAAAAAGCCCGAACCGCCGCTGAGCCTCTGCCCTGCATTTCTTCCTTGATACCCGCGTGTGCCACGACCAACTTGCCATCGTCAAAAACATAATGGCTAATCAGGCTGTACAAAAATTCCCTAACCTCGTGTAAAAACTCCGGGGGTTCATGCTCAAGCTGCTCCAGAGTTTCAGCTAATCCGTGTTTTATGGCAACGTTTTTACCCTTTAATTTCTTTTGTAATTTAAGGTCGTGGTTGCCAGGAACACAGTAGGCCACTTTGCTGCGGACCATGCTCATCACCAGTTTCAATACAGCGGGTGAATCAGGGCCACGGTCTACCAAGTCTCCTAGAAAAATAAGTTGTCGCTGTTCAGGATGAGTGACTTCTATACCGAAATTATTCCCGTCGTCGTCTACCTCACGGATTGTGTAGCCTAACTTACGGATAAGCTCAACCATCTCTTTATAACAGCCATGAATGTCCCCCACAATATCAAAAGGGCCGTGGACATCTTTTCTGTCATTGTAAAGCTTTTCGCGCACAATTCCTGACACTTCCCCTACTTCCTCAGGAGATTTCAGGATATATACTTGTCTGAAACCTTCCCGTTTCAATCCTTTAATAGAGCGTTTCAACTGCTGTTTTTGCCGCCGGATCACGTGGTCTCCAAAATTTCTATCCGGGCGCGTGGCGTTTCTATCCTGACAAATCTGCTCCGGCATATCAAGCACAATGGCTACGGGCAGGGTGTGGTATTCCCTGGCCAGTTGAATCAAGCTTTTGCGTGCTTCCGGCTGGACATTGGTAGCGTCTACTATGGTCAGAAAACCATTTTTTAGGCGTTTCCCTATAATATAATACAGCAGATCAAAAGCATCAGGAGATGCTGCCTGACTGTTCTCATCATTAGAAATAATCCCTCTGCATTCATCCGAAGAAACAACTTCATATTCTCCAAAATACTTTTTGGCAAAAGTGCTTTTACCTGAACCGGATACACCGATCAGCAGGACTAATGATAATTCAGGTATTTTAATTTCCATAGGTAAATATTCCCATTTGTGAGGGTGCACCGACGTTTTCCTCTACTTCACCAATCGGCAAAAATTCCACACTGTAATTATTTCTTTTGGCCACTCCCTCGGCCCAGCTTTCAAATTCTTTTCTTGTCCATTCAAAACGATGGTCGGTATGCCTCATACTACCTGCTTCCATGTTCTCAAACATCGCGTTGTACTCACGATTGGGAGTGGTTAACAGAAGTGTTCTGGGTTGGGCAAACTCAAACACCACCCGCTCAAATGATGACAACCTGCTTTCATCCAAATGCTCAATCACTTCCACCAAGGTAGCCGCATCATATCCCTCCAATCTTTTGTCCTGATAAGTGAGCGCACCCTGAAAAAGGGTGATACGCTCTTTTTGTCGAGGGGCCATTTCATCCCAGTGCAAGCGTTCTTTTGCTTTTACAAGTTCAGTGTATGAAATATCAGTTCCGGTTATTTTCGTGAATTGCTTTTCTTTTAGCATCATCCGGAGCAGTTTACCCTCTCCGCAGCCCAGGTCAATCACGCTTTCTGCTCCCGATTTTTTTAGCTGTTCCAGTACTAAGGCCAGCCGCTTTTGGTGGAGCGTTTCTTTTCTTTCTACCGCCAACACATTCTCGCTATGCACTTCGGCCTGATCATCTTCATTCAAACTATCAAGTGCTTTTCTGGAAAGGGAATTTAGATTCATCAGGTACCGCCGGGTAATCTGCTCCTTCTCAGGATGCTCATTAAGCCAACCTTTTCCTTTTTCCAGCAGCTTATCAATTTCGTTCTGACTGACAAAATAGTGCTTATCATTGTCCAGTGCCGGTATAAAAACATAGAGATGCGTAAGTAACTCTTTGAGCGTAATGATGTGGGATATTTCCAAAGTGAAATACTTGCTTTCTCCCCACTCTTTGAATTTATCGTCCAGAATATGTCGCTGGAGTTTGACCTGATAACCCAGGGGTTCAAACAATTTTCTAATCAGCATTTCACCGCCACGAGGGGCAGGAAGCACTGCTATCTTTGCTTCCAACGGCATTTTGATATCAACTAAGTCCGGTTTAGTAGCACATCTTCCGTTCAGGGCTGTAGAAAAGGCTTTGGAGATAGCCACACTCATGAAGGAGGAGGCTACGTAAGGCCGGTCATTCACATACTGCCCTAAAGAAAATCCTTTGCCGGATAGATTTCTTGCCCCTCTCACCATATCTATCGGATCAATGTCAAGCAAGAGCGCAATGGTCGTTCTTTCTGCCGAGCTTTCAGGATAGAAAACGTGTGCTTTACCTACAGATAAGTCAATAGATTGGAATTTATCGGGATGCTTATGCAGTAAGAAACCTAAATCAGTAGCGGGATTATGAGTAGTAGTGAGGGTGAGTAACAAGTTTGTAGATGATTAGAAGTTTATACTTAATTTAAGATTAACTCGTAGAATTAAACACAAAAACAAACTAATTAGTCACTCCCCCATCGCTAGCGTCTCGCTGGTGACCTTTATCCGCAAGAGCCTCCGGCCCCATATATGATCGATATCGGGCCGGAGATTATAAGAGATATACGTCACTGCTCCGGCGGCCCGGTCGCAAAATGCGAGCGACTGATCTGGTATCGTCCCAAGTTTTCAAATCAACGCAGGGAATTGATCCATGCCGCAATTTTCAGGGCCTGGTCTTTGGGTACCTGGGGCATGGGGGGCATCTCGGTAGCGTAATCCGGCCAGTTGGCTGGCTTAGGCACGTAAATCAATTCTACAATTTCCTCATTGGAATATTTACGCTTGGCAATTTCCTTGAATGCCGGGCCCACCTGACGTTTTTCCGCATTATGACAGGCGGTACAGGTATTGCTCACCAAAAGAGGTTCAATCTCTGCAAACGTGGGCACCGTTGCTTTTTTACTCGTTGCCACTGTGTTTCCTGCCGGGCCGTCAGGCGACACTAAATCTTGGGGCGTATCCTGCTTAGCGTTGGTGCTGGCTTGTTGAGTAGTACTTTGAGTACTCACTTCACTCATCTGAAGCTTAGGTCCTTCGGGAATATTGTTGAGAGTATAATAAGCGGTAGGATGTACCAGGGAATAAGAGTTTT
>JBBSOG010000056.1:0-18355 GCA_038259985.1 Cytophagales bacterium | reverse complement strand
TCATCACTGTGATACGTTTTTAGCTTTCCATCGCTGTATTATTTCACTAAAGTGAGTATTGATATTTTGTATAAGTTCGTCTTTAGGAACCTGCGTTGACGGCAAATCTTCCATCGCTTCCAGGAAACATAAAAAATCTTTTTCGTGAATCATCTTAAGCGCACTGCTTAATTTGTGAACGACCTGTAAGTATGCCCTATAGCTCTGCTGAGAGACACTTTCTATGAGTGCTCCTTGCATGTCCAACAAGTCATTTTCCATATTTTCTACAAATTCCTGGTAGTGTACCGGCTGATTTTTACGGAGAAATTCCAGCGTGTCGGGTGCTTCCGTCTGCTCATTTTTCTGCACAAGATTTTTTGAAGCAAGGCCAGGTGCTTCTTTGGCTAAATATTTGCGCATCACATAAAAAAACTTATCAAAATTGATTGGTTTCTGGATGTAGTCATCAAAGAGGTTTTGCCCATTGTTTTCCAGATTGTAGGCTGAGATCACAATAAACGGAATGTCAAGATAATGGGCATCCAGCTTTTTGAACATGTCCACCACATCCTCTCCACTACCATCCGGCAGGCGGTAATCGGTCAGCACCAGATCGTATTTGTTTTCTTTTGCCAGCACCATGGCTTCGTTTACATTAGCAGCCAAGTCTAGCGATAAATGCCATGTCTGCACGTAGCCTTTCAGCAGGAGTTGATTATATACGGCATCTTCTACGTACAAAACCCGCTTGTCCTTAAGATTAAACTGTGCCTGAAGCTGGCCCAATGAATGACTTTCATTTTCATCTTCATGACGTATTTTAGAAAATGGCAGGGTGAAAGCAAATTGCGTGCCCTTACCAAATTCACTACTTACCCGAATGCTACCCGACATCAGGTTGATCAGTTCTTTGACGATATACAAGCCCAGGCCTGTACCCCCTTTTTGCTGATTAATGCGTAAATCATCCTGCTCAAAAGCTTCAAATATCTTTTCCAGGTTTTTAGAGAGTATACCCACTCCGCTGTCGGACACCACAAACTCCAAAAGAAAATGATCCGCCACTTGTTTGATCAAGCTCACTTCCAGTTTAATCCTGCCCCGGTAAGTATACTTTACTGCATTGCTGATTAAGTTAAAAATAATCTGGTTGAACCGGGTAGGATCACCTGATACTTCATCAGGAATATCTTCTGCTACTACTACTTCCAGGGTAGTTTCTTTTTCGGCGAGCTGTGGCCGGAATAAATCTTCAGTCTGCCGTAGCTGGTCAGAAATGCTAAAGGGGATTTGTTCTAAGGTCACTTTACCGTACTGTAACTTAGCAGTGTCTAGGATGTCGTTGATGATGGAAAGCAGATGGCTGGCTGAGAAGTTCAGTGTCCTGATATGTTCCTGGTCATTGGTATGTCCGGACTGCTGAAGTAATTTGCTAATACCAACAATCGCATTTAAGGGGTTACGTATCTCGTGACTTACCACCTGTAAAAACCTGTCTTTGGCCTGTTTAGAAATTTCAGCCTGTTCTTTGGCCAGGATTAACTCTTTTTCCCGTTGTTTAATTTCTGTAATGTCCTGTATTGTGCCAATCACTTTATGCACTTTCCCATCGTCACCCAGCTCCAGCCGGATGATAGAGTGCAGGTATTTTTCTTCCCCATTTTTTTTGATAATCCTATGCTCAAAACTTCCCCCTTTTCTCTGTTTGATTAACTGTTTGATCTTTGACTTGACCAGCATACGGTCATCAATATGTACATAGTTTAGGTATGAATTGTTGAAAGAGGATTTTTCTTCTTCATTTTCTATACCCATGATCTGGCAAAAAGTTACAGAAAAATGGGCATGCATTCCCTTAGCCTGTCTATTGAAAGTATAGCTGCCTAACTGGGCGATCTGCTGGGCTTCTTCCAGTCTTTGCTCACTTTCCAGCAGCAGCTGCTGCGCCAGCTTGATGGTAGTAATATCAATGATGCGGATAAAAAGCAGGGTATTTTCTAGCAGGTCAATCTTTTTACAGACCATATGTCCCCATCGCTGATTACTGCGCGAAGTGGTGAATTCCACCTCCATGGATACTTCAGGATGGCTTTTAAGGGCTGAACCCAGCTCTTTCAGAAGCTCAAAAAATACCGGCCGCTCTTGAAATAGTTCATCCAGGTATAAAGCCAAACTTTCCCTTGTGTCCAGTTCCAGTAAAGATAAAGCCGCCTGGTTACAGCCTTCCAGAAAGAGCGTCTCATAGTTGATGAGTAGAATAGCGTCAGGAGATAAGTCAATCACCTGATCGGAATATAGTTGGAGTAACTCCCTTTTGTTGTAAGGCTTTTCCTGTCTCTCTTCTAACTTTTGTTGTTGCAGAAACAAACTAATCAGTTCTGCTTTTTCCAACCGCTTCAAATATGCTTGGGTGTACATAAAATCTTAATCTTTACTTTTGAGAAAACGCCTGCCATCCAATCAAAACCAAGACTGGTGATACTTCCCTGGAAAGTGTTAGCCATTTTAGTCAATTATTTCATAGTTTACCACTTTAGAGCGGTTAAGCTCTAATAGAAATACCTAACGCATACGTTCCCAGCCCCATAGGTAAGCACTTTGGTGTTCCATTGGCAAATTAAGTATACCATGAAAAAAAGCTATTTACTTCTATTATTAATCACGATAGCCTGCCAAGCCCCTGAGCAGCAGCTTGAAGGGGAAGAAGCCGCTGGAAAAGAACAGCATCCTGAGGTAAGCCTTACCCAAAGCGCCCGTCAGGAAGAAATCAATGTGCCTAAAATGGATTTAAGCCGGGATGCCCTGCTGGGTAAAATTGAACCTTCGCAGGACGAAGGTTTTAGCAGGATTGCTACCAAGTTTACGGACAAAGAGGGTGTTTATCTAAGAACAAGCGCTTATGAAGATTTTGTGCGTATGGCCGAGGCTGCAAAGGAGGCTGGAATCACATTACAGATTGTCTCCGCTACCCGCAACTTTGCGGCACAAAAAAGTATCTGGGAAGCTAAATGGAACGGCCAACGCAAAGTAGATGGCATGGACCTGAGCCAACATATTCCCAATCCAAAAACCAGGGCGCTGAAAATACTGGAATACAGTTCTATGCCCGGCACTTCGCGCCACCATTGGGGCACTGATATAGATTTGAATAATTTAAATAATACCTACTTTGCTTCCGGCGAAGGCAAAAAAATATATGACTGGCTGCTAGCCCATGCCCGGGAATATGGTTTCTGCCAGGTGTATACCGAACAGGGTGAAGCGCGACCTGATGGTTACCAGGAGGAGAAATGGCACTGGAGCTATATGCCCCTCGCCAGTCAGTTTCTGAATCAGTATAACGAAAAAGTAAGTTACGAGGATTTAGGTGGCTTTGATGGAGGTCAGGTAGTCCGAGAAATAGAAGCAATAAGTAAATATGTAAATGGAATTGCCCCTCCTTGCAGGAATTGAGAGAATTGAGTCCTTCTTACTCACGCCATGGAAATACAGAAGCGAAACAAAAATTAGATACGATCAGCAAAAAAATCAGATGGGGTTAGGTTCAAAAAGTAAAAAAGCGAGAAAAATGCTCCCACTTTTTTGCTCCAAGCCGTTAATAATATGGCATGTTTACTTTTACGTTGTCAAAACCAATGCTATAATTACCGCTAGCGGAAATGAGTACCTGGGTAATTTCAGTAGAGTAGGCCGAAAGGTTCCAGGTACCGATACCCAAACTTGACCATCTTAACCATACGCCATTTTTCTTTTTAAACCATAACTGGATAGGCCCCTTGGTTACTTTAATACCTAATAGATCAAATGTTCTTTTGGGGCTATCATAATCGTAAGCATAAATTTTGATCCACTGCGAGCCATCATGAGTGTCTACTTTTCGGGCTTCTTTGACTGGATTGATGCTCAGACAAGCACTGCCGGAAGGTTTGCCATACTCACCGTCTGATGTAAAGCAAGGGGTGAAATTCTGATAACTCAGGTGATAATGACCGTAATCACTTACGAAGGCCGGATTGTAGCCTGCCCCATTATTTTCTTTTACGTGTACCCAGGCATTCCCCACTTTCTGGATGTAAAAAGGAGAAGCGGCAAAGGTAAATTTAGCCTGATCAGGTATGATGGTAAGTGCCAACTCATCATTAAAATCTACATAATCAGTGACTCCGTAGGCATTGGCCTTGGCATTTGAAGATTTTGCCTTTTTTTCGGGAAATTGGAGGTTTTCAGTGTTTTCAAGTACATTTTCAGAAGCCGGGGCCTCAGCGATAGTAGGCGCTACAGCCATGTTAACTATCTCTTGTGCCTGTGTGTCTGAAAGTATTTCAGGGGCAGGACTTTCATTTTCATCGGAACAACTCATGAGAAGTGCCACAGAAATAGTGAGCACTTTACCCATGAGATACCATAGTTTTTTTTCTTTTTTCATCATGATTGTGGTTTGAGATTGACTTTTAGATTAGTACTACCTTAAGCAAATCGTGTAACCTAATGCCAAGCTCAGCTCATGACGATCATGGAAAAGAATTCGTATAATACCTGCTATAAGGAAGGGCGTTGAATAATATAAAAAGGATTATTAAGCTTTTCGGTACGCTTTTCCAGCAGCATTCGGGCAGCGGTCTCCCCCATCTTTTGAAAATCAGTTGAAATTACTGCGATGCCATCGTGCAGCACTTCTTTGATCGGGGTATCATTATACGAAATGATGCCTACCTCTTTGCCTACCTCCAGCTTATTTTGCTTACAATATTTGATAATGTTGACCAGTTCGTCATCTTCAATGACAATGTACAAACTTCGGGGCTTGACATAATCAGCGTCAAATACATTGGTGATGCAATATTCGTAATGATAGTCCACACAAAATTTCTTGAAACCTGTCATAATATCCGATACATACTGGTTGCCATCAGGAAAAATCAGGTTGATACGCTGATACTTGGTCAGTCGGTCCATGGAAGCAGCCAGCACACTGTAGATATCGTTTTCAAAATTTTCACAGACGGCTTTATATTTTCCTCTCAGGTCTTTGACATCTTTGTCAATCAGCAAAAGTTTGTCGTCGGGCACTGAGGCAATGACTTTGACGGTCTTTTCAGAAAAATCTTTGAAACAGGGGATAATCGCGTAGTAATGGTAGTTTCCCTGGTTTTCGTCCAGAATACGCTTCAGGATATCGGTGCTGTAGTGGTGCACACAGGTTTCCACCATCGCCTGTTCGCCCAACGTTTCTACAAAGGCTTGCACAATTTTCTTCTTATGGGCACTGATCTTGTTGATGATCAACAGCACACGGATATTATCTACCGGCTGGTCGCAGTTGACATAGTAACCTTTGCCCGGCACAGACTTGATGACCCCTTGTTCGCGGAGTCTGGCATAAGCTTTTTCCACAGTATCCCGGGAGATCAGAAAGTCCTCACTGGTTTCGTTGATGGATGGAATGCGTTCCCCTCTCTTGAAAATTCCGTTCTCCACATCCGACTTGATGAGGTTCATGACCTGTTCGTACTTGGGGGTGTGGGAATCTTCCCGGATCTGGGTAAAATTAATACTCGCCATATGTAGGTTGTTATGAATACAATAAATGTATATGCTTAAGCTAAAAATCTCCGAAACCTTATATGCTGTAAAAATGATAAATTTCGGGCTGCTTATTTCAAGAAATTAAATATACAATTCTTTTTTTAATCTGGGTTTGCGATTTTGATAGAAAGGTAATTTTCACGACTTCCCTTAATTTTCTACTGGCTAAATACAAATTTCTTATGGTGTACTAGCTTAGTTTTATGCTTAAAAATTGATTACCACATCTTTAGATTCTTTCCCAAAATACTTTTTCTTTGTGCCGCTTAAGATCCGCATGATGACATCTAATAAGATTAAGGTTTTGGTTCCAAAAAATATTTCCCGAAGGGCAGTAGGTGCTTTTTTTGTGATTATGGGAGTGGTATTCTCCAGTTGGGCTAGTCGTATTCCTAATATCCAGGGGCATTTGCAGCTAAGTGATGGTGCCTGGGGTAGTGTGCTGTTTGCGCTACCGGTGGGCCTGCTTGCCGGCCTGCCCCTCTCTGCCTGGGCTATTGCCCGGATAGGCAGCCGAAGGACATTAATATCGGCTATGCTCTTTCATCTCGCTGCACTTCCATGGATCGGTCTGGCAGATACCCGTTGGCAACTGATGATTGTTTTGTTCTTTTTCGGCTTGTCGGGTAACCTGATCAATGTATCAGTAAATACCCAGGCAGTAGCGGTAGAATCACTTTACAAACGTTCTATTATGTCTTCTTTTCATGGGTTGTGGAGCCTGGCGGGTTTTACCGGGGCAGCCATAGGCGCGTTATTCATCTATTGGGAAATAGCCCCCTGGATACACTTTTGCATCATTAGTAGCTCAGTCTTGGTCATATTGATTGTCTTCTATCGCTACACTTTGCCGGACGAAAATAAGAATCATACCCAGCAAAAAGTATTCGTGATGCCCGACCGCCAATTACTGGGCCTGGGGCTGATCGCCTTCTGCGGTATGATCTGCGAAGGTACTATGTTTGACTGGAGCGGCATTTATTTCAAAAAGATTGTAGAAGTTCCCCCGGCATGGACCGCCCTGGGCTATGTGGCATTTATGAGCAGCATGGCCGCTGCCCGCTTTATTGGCGACCGGCTGGCCGGTAAGTTTGGTACTTTCAAAATGATACAGTTCAACGGATTATTGGTCACGATCGGCTTATTGATCTCGGTATTTTTTCCTCATATCATCAGCGCTACTCTGGGTTTTATGCTGGTGGGTCTGGGGGTATCCACGATCATCCCTTTGTTGTACGGAGAGACCGGTAAAACCAAAACCATGTCGGCCAGTTCAGCGATCACCGCAGTATCTTCGGTAGGTTTCTTTGGGTTTTTGCTCGGCCCTCCGCTTATTGGCTACATTTCCGAGCTTACCAGTCTCCGCTGGGCTTTTGCCGTGGTATCTTTATTAGGCATTTGTATCGTTTTTATCAGCGGCCGGGTGAAAAGAAAGCATATTGTTTAGTTTGGAAAGCGTTACAGGCATTTAGCATAATAACATCAAAGTTAACACCCTAACACCATCGTACTGTTACAGTATCATATTATGGATGAACTCAAAAACTTATTGATCCTAACAGTCACGATTGTCAGCGTGCTGATAATTGCCTCTCTGCCCTGGATGATTATCCTGGTGTATGGATTTAAAGCTTTAGCGGCTGAAATGGAAAGGGTTGAACTGACTTTCGGATTAGGCAATGCCTATGTTAGTCTATTAATATTGGCGATGGTGAGCAGTACGCTTATCCTTTACTTTTTGGTAAGCTGGATTATCAAACATAAAGACCGGATTTTTGAGCCATAAAAAAAGGCTTCGCCATCAAGCAAAACCTTTTCTTAACTTTCACCCACCCCCAAACTTTCAAACTTTGAACCTAAAACTTTAAACTTTTCTACGCCATATCAACCACTTCATGCTGCTGGCCTTCTGCTTCCTGATAATCTTCTACCGGAATACAACTGCACATCAAGTTACGGTCGCCATAAGCATTATCAATGCGGCTGACGGATGGCCAAAATTTATGCGTCCTGACAAAGGGCTGGGGATAAACCGCTTTCTCCCGGCTATAGCTAAATTTCCAGTCGTTCTCCAAGGCTACTTCAAGGGTATGAGGGGCGTTTTTCAACACATTATCTTCCTTATCCACTGCCCCTTCTTCTACCTCTTTGATCTCTTCCCGGACACTAATCAGCGCCTCACAGAAGCGGTCCAGCTCGGGCTTAGATTCACTTTCAGTAGGTTCAATCATCATTGTGCCGGGTACCGGAAAAGAAACTGTCGGCGCATGGAAACCGTAATCCATCAGCCTTTTGGCAATATCTTCTACCTCTATCCCTGCTTTCTTATATTCCCGGCAATCAATAATCATCTCGTGGGCGCTACGGCCATTTTTGCCGGTATATAGCACCGGATAGTAACCATCCAAGCGATGCTTGATATAGTTGGCATTAAGAATCGCTATTTTGGTAGCATTGGTTAATCCTGAGCCTCCCATCATGGCGATGTAGGCGTAAGAAATGGTCAAAATACTAGCGCTGCCGTAAGGCGCTGAGGATATCGCATGAATAGCCTGTTCACCTCCTACCTTAACCAGCGGGTTTCCCGGCAAAAAAGGCGCTAAGTGTGCCACAACCCCTATCGGACCGACACCCGGCCCACCGCCACCGTGAGGGATGCAGAATGTTTTATGCAAATTCAGGTGGCAGACGTCAGCGCCTATATTGGCCGGACTGGTCAAACCTACCTGGGCGTTCATATTAGCCCCATCCATATATACCTGTCCACCATGCTGATGGATAATACCGCAGATTTCTATGATTTCCTCTTCAAACACACCATGGGTACTGGGGTAAGTGACCATCAAAGAAGAAAGGTGCGTGCTGTGTTTTTTCGCCTTGGTTTTCAGGTCAGCCAAATCAATATTCCCTTTCTCATCACAGTTGACCAGTACGACTTCCCCTCCGGCCATCACCGCGCTGGCTGGATTGGTACCGTGCGCAGAAGTTGGGATCAGCACTTTATTTCTGTGGCCTTCTCCCCTGTTTTCATGGTAGGCGCGGATGACCATCAGCCCAGCATATTCGCCTTGTGCCCCGGAGTTAGGTTGGAGCGATACTTCGGCAAAGCCAGTAATCTCACTCAGCCAGCCTTGTAGTTCATGGAAAAGCGTTTGGTAGCCTTCAGTCTGGTCTAATGGGGCAAAAGGATGCAGCCCACCAAATTCCGGCCAGCTTAGAGGTATCATCTCCGTCGCTGCGTTGAGCTTCATCGTGCAGGAACCCAATGAAATCATGGAATGCACCAGAGAAAGGTCTTTGTTTTCCAGGCTTTTGATGTAGCGCAGCATATCATGCTCAGCGTGATAACTATTGAATACCGGATGAGATAAATACGCTGAAGTGCGTTGTAAACTTTCCGGCCAGTTGATAGTGATCGCTTCTGTCTCCGATGAAAGGTCGAAAGAAAGCGGTTTTCCGGCAAGCTCAGCAAATATTTCTAGCAATGCCTGTACATCGTGCAGACGCGTAGTTTCATCTATAGCTATACCCACAAAATTATCGTCAAAATAGTGGAGATTAATTTCCTTCATCTCGGCTGTCTTCCTGAGCAATTTTTTGTCATTTACCTTAACTTTCAATGTATCAAAGTAGGCAGCGTTTAGTTGCTCAAAACCTAAAGTCTTCAATCCCTTGGCCAGCAAATACGCCATCGCATGTACCCGCTCAGCGATCTTCCTAATACCCTTAGGCCCATGATAAACTGCATACATACCCGCCATCACTGCTAACAAAACCTGGGCAGTGCAAATGTTAGACGTAGCTCGGTCCCTTTTAATATGCTGCTCTCGGGTTTGCAAGGCCATCCGATAAGCATTTTTGCCGTTAGCATCCTGGGAAACCCCGATGATCCTGCCGGGGATCTGTCTTTTGAAAGCTTCACGGGTAGCGAAAAAAGCAGCATGTGGGCCACCATAGCCCATAGGCACGCCTAAACGCTGGCTGGTACCTACCACACAGTCAGCACCAAACTCACCGGGAGGCGTCAGTAGGCATAAGCTCAACAAGTCAGTGGCTACCGCTACATATATATCCTGCTGGTGCGCTTCTTCTACCAACGCGCTATAATCACGCACGGCACCTTCCGCGTCGGGATATTGAAGCAGTACCCCAAAGATATTTTTATCGCTTAAGTCAAGGTCTTGCAGTTCACCAATCACCAGATTGACACCGATGGGCAGTGCCCTGGTTTTTAGCACGTCAATCGTTTGGGGAAAAGCGCGGCTATCTACAAAAAAGGTTTGTGCCTGCTTTTTATTGCCTTTACGCAAGCCGAAGAACATGCTCATCGCTTCGGAAGCGGCAGTGCCTTCATCCAGCAGCGAGGCATTGGCAAGTTCCATCGCCGTCAGGTCCATGACCATCGTCTGAAAGTTGATCAAAGCTTCCAGTCGGCCCTGGGCAATTTCCGCTTGATAGGGTGTATAAGCCGTATACCAGCCCGGATTTTCCAGAATGTTACGCTGAATTACCGAAGGCACAATACAGTCATAATAGCCCATACCGATGTAGGATTTGAATACCCTATTTTTGGCAGCCAGTTTTTTGAAAGACTGCAAAAAATCATATTCGGACTTTGGCTCAGGAAGCTTTAGCGCCTTCTTCAGTTGAATGGCTTTGGGAATAGTTTCATCAATCAATTCTTCCAGTGAAGATGCTTTAATGGCATGTAGCATTTCTTTGATTTCTTCCGGACGGGGGCCATTGTGGCGATGCTCAAAAGTAGTGGGAGACGAAAGGTTAATTTTCATGTACGATCAAAAAGATTAAATCTTGAATTGATAAGCTTTAAATGCGCGATTTTGTAATGTATATACTAGGTGCACAAATATAGAATACCCGCCAACAAAAACAGTGTGGTAGGCATGGCATACCTAGCTAAATTCTTCTATGAGCAGATAACCCGCGCAAAGGTGGAGTAGTTCAGGAAAATAAGTTGAATTTTGCGACAATATTCCCTCTTAAATTCAGAGCCTAACCGCCTTATGCCCGGGGAAGGGCTTTTTTTGTATTATACCTATATTCCATCTTTTTTTTAGCTCCAAGGTTCCTCCAAGGTAACTCCAAGCCAGCCCTATGCTAAGCCAATTGTATTTTTCCAAGAAATCTTAGCTTCAAGTACCCATTATTTGGAAACATAGACCAAATCCGAACACTTTTCCTTGTGCTTCTTGGTGCCCTAAAAAGCTTTTAGTCAGTTTTGGTACATGCTCCCTGGCATCCTTATTGTTTACTCGCACAACATTTGCGAACTGCTTTCCGGACTAAAACTTATTTACATTATGAAAAGAAATCTATATATCTTGACTTTATTTAGCTTGGGGTTTGCCGCATGTGAGCAGATAGATGAGCTTACTAAGTTTGAGATTGACTACGATACTTCCATTACCATTCCCTCTACTACCGGACTTAACTTACCGCTGGATATACTCACTCCTGATGTATCCTCAAATGCTGAGTCTAGCTTTGCGATCAACGATACCAGGAAAGACTTGGTAGAGGAAATCCGTTTAAAGAAGCTAGAACTTACTATCCGCGAACCCAAAAATGCAGACTTCAGCTTCCTGAAATCCATTAATATCTACATCAAGGCGGAAGGCTTGCCCAAAGAAAAAATTGCCTGGCATGACGATGTATCTGCCAATTCGGGTAGCAAACTTTCCCTGGAAACTACCGGTGTCGATTTAAAGGAATATATCAAGCAAGATGAGTTTTCACTCATTACCGAAGTGGTCACCGACGAAGCGCTCAGCACTGACTATACCATTGATGCGCATACTGTGTTTGGTGTGAACGCCAAAATACTGGGGATTTAATGGGTAACAAAGCGGATTAGACCCAGTAGTTGGTATAAATTAGATTTGTACAAGCTATACTATTGGTTTGTCAATCTTAGGTAAGCATCCATTGTAATTGTTTTCACCGTTCCAAAAAGGATTTATTTTGAAGAACTATTCTAGCTTTTCAATGAGTGTAGGTCTGTAATAAAGTAGTCAACAGTCTTTTAGAACCAGCAAGCTATTTTGCCGTTACTTATATATTTGGAATGCATATTTTTTAATATTACACTTTATATAATTTTTTAGCACTATGGCCATACTCGGCAATATCATCAAATCAGCCCTGGAACTGACGGACAAAGTAATTCCTGGTTCCTCGCCCATTCAAGAGCAAAAAGAGGTACTAACCCAGCTTTTGAGAAAAGCCAAAAACACGGCTTTTGGCAAATACTATAATTTCAATTCTTTATTAGAACAGGAAAATATCCCTAATGCATTTGCCGAAACTATTCCCTTTCATGACTATAACCAGCTCTACGAAGAATGGTGGCAAAGGCAATTGGATGAAGTTGAAGACATTACCTGGCCAGGAAAACCTCAGTACTATGCCCTCAGTTCCGGCACCACAGGCAGTAGCAGCAAACGGATTCCAGTGACCAACGATATGCTGGATGCTATTCGCAAAACCGGTATTGCCCAGGTGCTAGCCCTTGCCAATTTTGACTTAGCACCAGACTTCTTTGAAAAAGAAGTCATGATGCTCGGCAGTTCCACCGATCTGGGACATTCAGGGGACCATCTGGAAGGAGAGATCAGCGGCATTTCTGCCAGCAACATTCCCTCCTGGTTTAAAGGTTACTATCGTCCCGGCCCAGAAATATCCGCCCTGGAAGATTGGGACGAGAGGGTAGAACTGATCGCCAAAAACGCCAAAGACTGGGATATTGGCGCTTTGAGTGGCATACCTTCCTGGAATGAGTTGATGCTCAAAAAAGTAATTGAGTACCATAAGTTGAACCATATCCACGAAATCTGGCCCAACCTGAGCGTATTTACTTCGGGAGGTGTGGCTTTTGAGCCTTATCGTAAAAGTTTTGAAGCGCTATTAGGCCATCCGATTACGGTAATAGATACTTACCTTACTTCCGAAGGATTTATCGCTTATCAATCCCGCCCCAATGAGCACATGGCGATGAAGCTCTCTACCAGGAATGGAATATACTTTGAGTTTGTGCCCTTCAAAGATGAAAACATTGATGAGAATGGAGCGATTGTGCAGGGAACCAAAGCCTTGACACTGGAAGAAGTAGAAGAGAAAGTAGACTACGCGCTCGTCATTTCTACAGTTTCGGGGGCCTGGCGCTATATGATCGGCGATACTATACAGTTTACCAATAAAGAGAGAGCAGAGATCATTATCTCGGGCCGCACTAAGCATTTTTTGAATGTGGTGGGTTCACAATTGTCAGTCATGAAAATGAATGATGCAGTACAGCATCTGGAAAAAGAATTTGACCTGACCATTCCTGAGTTTACCGTAGCGGCGGTTCGTCCCGACAAAGATTATATTCACCACTGGTATCTCGGATTGGAGGGGCAAGCGGATGAGAAAGCTTTGGCAGCCTCACTGGATGAACACCTGAAAAGTGCCAACAAAAATTACGGCGTAGCCCGGGGCAAAGCACTCAAAGATGTAAAAGTCACTATTGTGTCTCCAGATGCTTTTTATAAGTGGAACGAAAGGGAAAAGAAGAGAGGCGGCCAGGTCAAAATGCCCCGGGTAATGAAAGAGGAAACATTTCTGGAATGGATGAAATTTACCAGTGAACTATAGCTTAAGGTTCGTCAGTATCAATGGGAAGTAAAGTTCCGTCCTCGTCTATGTATTCCATCACTTCTTCAGGCGACATATACAGTCGCCTGATTCTTTCTTTATAGGCTAAAGGGATATCGGCATTATCCAGAATGAAATTCTTAGTGCTGAGAATCTCACTTCCCAGATGATGGTTAATCGCGTAGAGATCGGCCGTTTGCTCCGCTTTCTTCAGATATTTCTCTGAAGTCAGGTAGCCGATACCGAAGCGGATCAGCCCGAGACCGGTTTTGGTCTGATAGTCCATAATATGACCGAGTTCATGTCCAATCCATCCCACCAAAGCCTCAGAAGGAAGGTTTTCTACCGGGATGGATTTTTCTTTTAATTTGAGCGCCGGGGTTATTTTCACCACATATTTGCGCTTCCGCTTACTTTGCCAAACCCCGTACCACTTTGGTTGGGCTTGCATAAAGGATTTGAGAATATCTTTCCGAAAAACAAAGTCTATGGGCGTGTCTTTCAGTTCAGGATAGTGGGACAAGGCGATAATTACTTCCTTTTCAATTTTCTCCGGAATGGTCTTGTTGTGAGTATACTCCAGAGAGTCTGCCGGTATCGGCGCTTCCGGTTCGTTGGAAAGCTCATTTTGGGAATTACCCTGCACCATGCACCAATTGACAGCGCACAATAATAAAGTCACAAGCACCAGGCTATGTAGCATATGTAAATGAATAAGGGGATTTGAGTATGGAAAGGAAAAACAAATATATGTCTTGTTAAGCGCTTTCGTTAGTTCTTCTAAACTTTACTACAACAATGGTACTAAACGAATGTTCCCTGATTCCGAAAAGTAAAAATAAACTAACATAATGCTTTAGGATTCAACTGGCTGTTCATTTTAATTTGACTTGTCTTCGGTTTTAACGTATTGTTCCAAAGCTATTGCCAGTGAATCTGCAATATCACGATGTTGGTTATACAAGTTATTGGTTTGTCCCAGGTCTTCCCGCAGGTTATAAAGCTGAGGTTCACCAGTCACCGTATAGTTTGCCGGACGGGGATATCCATCAGAAAAACCGCCCGAACCGGGGCCGCTAATATACACCCAATCCCCCCGGCGAAGTGCATGCAGGCCGTATACAGATGCTATCAATAACTCGTCCCTCAAAGTTTTATCTGCTTGCTCATTCAACAAAACCGGGAGAAAACTCTGGCTATCTTCAGCAGTGTTTTCCTGGTTCAGCGGAGCGTTCAGCAAATCTGCTAGGGTAGCCATCATGTCAGTAAAAGAGATCAGCTGGCTGCTACTGGTATTGGCAGAAATATGATCTTTCCAACGGGCAACAAAGGGCATACGGTGCCCGCCTTCGTAAGCATCCCCTTTGATGCCGTTCAGGGGACCCACTGCGCTATGTTGATATCGCGCTACATCTTCGTCAAACCAGACTGGCCCGTTGTCGCTGCTAAAAAATACTAAAGTTTCTTCTTCCAAATTGGCCTCTTTCATATAGTTCAGGATACTTCCTACCGTCTGGTCTACCTGGTACACAAAATCCCCGTAGCTACCGGCCTGGCTTTTGCCCTGAAATTCTTCCAGGGGCAGCCAGGGCGTATGCGGAGCGGGTAAGGCCACGTACAAAAAGAATGGTTTTTCTTCGGACTGCCTCTGATGATTTTTTAGAAATTCCAGGGTTTTGTCGCGTAGGTGAGGCAGTACTTCTTCATGCTTAAAATCAGGAGCAATTTTTCCTCCTCTCCAAAAAGCCCCTTGTATGGGGCTTACATCCGGAGAATTGTTGTCGGCAATAGTATCCGTAGGCAGTTCAACCACCTGATCATTTTCTACATAATAGTAGGGAGGAATATCCAATGAAGCAGGTATGCCATAAAAATAGTCAAAACCCCGGTCAAAGGGGCCAGCAGTTAACTTGCCATTCGGGGCAGGATTCTTTTCATTTTCACCCATGCCCAGGTGCCATTTACCCACGCAAGCGGTCGTATATCCTTGTTGCTGCAACATCTTTCCTATCGTCATCCGGTCTTTTTCAATTAGTGAACCTGCAAAAGTTTCGGTTTGGCGGATAGGATGGCGGCCGGTGATAAACCCATAACGGGAAGGAATACACCAGGGCCCCGGTGCATGAGCATCAGTGAAACGCATGCCTTCGCTCACCAGTTGATTGATGGCAGGGGTGGGAATCTTGGATTCCGGATTGAAAGCGGAAACATCACCATAGCCCATATCATCTACCAGAATAAAAAGAATATTGGGTGGTTTAGGGGTAGTATTTGTTTCTTCCCGAGTATTTGGTTGGCAACTGAATAAGATAAGAGAGAGAGAAAAACTGAGACAAATTAGGGTGCGCATTTTTGCTGGTTTTGGAAGTTGTAGCAGATTACTAATAAAATCAATTCTTCTTAAGCATACTAATTTATGCTAAAAACCATACTAAAATCCACAAAAAAAGCCTGAACGATATCGCTCAGGCTTTTTTCCGTAAAAATAAAGGTTAATCATTAACGGTAAACGAAATCTTCGCATTGACACCATAGGAGACAATTTTGTTGTTCTCCACATTAGCTTTCATCTCCTTGACATACACAGAAGTGATGTTCTTCACAGACTTAGAAGCTTCTTTGAGGGCGTTGTTAACCGCGTCGTCAAAACTTTTTTCTGATCCGGCGATGACTTCAATGATTTTGGTAACTGACATAATAAAAAATTTATAGGTTAAAAAAAACAGTATTTTTTGGCTTATTTATAAGCGCGGGCTTTACTTTAATTCAGGCATTTTAGCTTTACAGCACTTTTTCAGTCTGAACATTTCTAGTTTAAGAAACTTCTAGAAAAAGCTTTTGCCAACTATACTACTTCTAGGGGGCTATAATTGTTTTGTGCTCAACATAAAACACTTGGCGAAATTTATTCATTATATTAAATATATGAGCTGTGCAGATGTAGGGAAGAAATATAAACAGCGTCCGCTCGCTTTTTTTCACTGCAAAAATTGCTTATACTGTAAGTTCTTAAAACAGTGATTTCTACTGGTAATATCCATTGAACTTCTTTATTTTCGTAAAATTAACATTTACCCTTACCTAAAATTTGGTTCTATGTGCCGTCTTCTAAGCTGTTTGTTTTTATGGGTATTCCTCTTCAGCTGTCAGCCTGCCGGGCAGGATAAGCAAGCTTCCGAGACTAATGCAGCACGATCTACTTTAGGAAAGATTGATTTTGAAGTAGCAGGAAGTGAAGAAGCCATGCCGCATTTCATGCGGGGAATCGCAGCCCTGCATAGCTTTTGGTACCCTGAAGCATTGGAAGCCTTCCAAAAAACCCGAGAAATTGACCCGGCTTTTGCGATGGCCTACTGGGGGGAAGCGATGGCCTACAACCGGACTTTCTGGCAAATTCAGGATAAAGAGCAGGCACTAGAAGTACTCAACGCCCTAGCGTCAAACCCTGAAGATAGGTTGGATATGGTCAAGTCCGAAAAAGAAAAGCTGTTTTTACAATCCCTGGATATCCTCTATGGTGAGAATGAAGACAAGCTAGTCCGCGACCGGGCATACATGCAGTTCATGAAGCAGTTTTACGAAAAGCACCCTGACGACCATGAAGTGGCTGCTTTCTATGCCTTGTCATTGCTAGGCGTGTTAAGAAATAACCAGGGCAACGAAAAAGAGCGCATGCAAGCCGCCGCTGTGGTGCAGCAAATATTAGCAGATAATGACCAACATCCTGGGGCAGTACATTATCTTATCCACGCACTGGATGATCCCTTACACGCCCCCATGGCCCTGGAAGCCGCGTATACCTATGCCAAAATTGCCCCGGAAGCCAATCATGCTTTGCATATGCCTTCCCATATCTTTGTGCAACTGGGCTTATGGGACGAAGTGATCAAGTCTAATATTGATGCCTTTGCCGCCTCGCAAAAATGGGTAGAAAAGAAAGGGCTGACCATCGCCGATTGGGATTATCATAGCCTGGCCTGGATGTCTTATGGTTACGAGCAGAGCGGACAATTTGAAAAATCCCGGCAAAACCTTCAGAAGATCAAAGAAGCTGCTGCCGAAGTAGAAGGCGGAGCTACCGATTACTATATGCCGGTGATGGAAGCTAATTATATCGTAAATTCGGAAAACTGGCAAGTCTTACCTGTCCCGGAAATGGCAGGCAAGGATGGACGGGCACGCTATGCGGCTTGCGGCCAAATGCTGGCATCCGGCCTTAGTGCGGTCAAAATGGAAAAATGGAAGGCTGCCGAGGAAGCACTAGCTTACATGTCAGCGGTGAAACAGAAGTTTCAGGAACAAGATGATGCTTATCATGTCAAACTCTGTGAGATCAACGAGAAAGCGTTGGGAGGCTATCTGCAATTTGCCCAAGGCAACTCAGCGGAAAGTCAGCGACTGTTTGAAGAAGGGCTTTCACTGGAAGAAAGCATGAACCCACCTACCGGGCCACCCGATGTGGTGAAGCCCATCCATGAGCTATACGGTGAGGTGCTATTGGACATGGGCGAAGGCAAGCAGGCGATGGAGGCTTTTGCGATTGCGCTAGAACGTACCCCCCAGCGCAGCGCCTCTGTATTAGGCATGGCCCGTGCGGCTGAAATGACAAATGACCACGCGACTGCTTATCAGTATTATGAGCAGTTCTTAGAAAACTGGAAAAGCGCTGACTCTAATCAGGCAGAAATCCCCGAAGCCGAACAATATATGTCGCTTAACCCTGAGCAGGCAGAGGAGGCTTCGGCTTATTTGCCCTCCCCTATCCAAGTGCCTATGGATCAACGGTTATCCATTGACCAGTGCTTGCCTACCGGAATGAAGCTCAACTGAACTTAAAATTTCTTTTGTGCCTTCTTTTGAAGTGTTGTACGCTGATTTTTAATTTTCAACCTTAATAAACAGGTATGAGAAGAGTTTTATTGAACCTCATATTTCTATTTACGGTATTCGCTTGTGCTCCTGCCACCCAGGACTTGGAGGAAAAAAACCGCGATTACATCATAGATGACGATGAGAAAGATGATGACAGATTGGAAGAAGATCAAAAAACAGGGGATGACAGCCTCAGCAATAGGGACATGCAAGCCATTGCTATTCTAAGAGAATGAAGGTTGTATTGAGCGTTAATTTTCCG
>JBBSOG010000055.1:0-18456 GCA_038259985.1 Cytophagales bacterium | reverse complement strand
GGTTGATGTAGTTTTTCATGATATTGGTTTCGGTAAGAGAGATGCCTAATATTATGAAAAATGTATTATTTTAAAAATTTCATGCTAATCTCCGCTAATGGCTTACCACAATACACAAGATTTTTTCCAGGCGTCTGCTGACCATTGTCAATGTTTTTGGCAAAAATGGATACCTGATCAGCCCATTGAACGTACCGTGATTATTCAACACGGGCTGGGAGAACATAGTGGGCGCTACGAAAACCTGTTGGATTATTTTGCGGGAAGCAGCACTGCTTTTTATGCCATGGACGCCCGGGGGCATGGTCGTAGTGAAGGGAAGAAAGGCCATGTCAAACTTTTCATGCAGTATGCTGATGATTTACATGACTTTGTGAAACTGGTGCTACAGGAACAAAAGGTGAATGAGGTTTTTCTCTTGGGACATTCTTTAGGAGGAGCCATTGCTGCCCTTTACGCATCCGCATATCCCCAGCACTTACGGGGTTTGATTCTCAGTTCACCCGCTATTGAACTCTATATGACGCCCTATATGAAAGTTGCCAAAGCTACAGCACGAGGGCTGGCTGCTGCTTTTCCCTCCCTGACGTTAGCCTCCAATCTCAACCAAAAATACCTCTCGCATGACCGTCAGGTTATCGCTGATTACCGGGCAGACCCGCTGGTACATGGATATGCTTCGGCTACGCTGGGATATGAGATGTTCAGGGTGGGTGAAAAACTATATAATAAGGCTCCTTCTTTGCATATGCCCCTGTACATTATGCACGGCACCGGCGATAAGATTACGGATGCTAAAGGCTCGGAGAAATTTTATGAACTGGCAGGCAGCCAGGATAAAACCCTCAAGTTGTATGATGACTTGTACCATGAAATGATGAATGAGCCCTCTAAAGATAGGGAAGTTGTACTGGAAGATTTGAAGGCGTGGATACTGGCGCATTGAATTAATTGGTATTATTAGCTGCGGTTTGCCAGTAATGCTAATTCAAACCACCAAAAAGACTTTTCTCTTAAGCAAAACTGATCAGCTTCTAACAGTTTTTCTCTTAAGCGAGTTAATTCATCTTCCGTAAAAAGTATATGATAATACGCTTCATCATTTCTATCCAATCTTACTTCATCTATAAATTTTTTATAAATCAGTAGGCAATTGGCAAGATGCCCTATTGAGCTATTCATGAACATGATAGGCACATATTCCTCATGATAGTCCGTATCCTCCTTTAAATCCACCGTATAAAAATGATGAAAATCAATCTGAAATATTTGATCATTTTCATCTACATTAATGCAAATAGATACATTGTCAGCGCTACCGATTACAAAGTAGTGTGCGAAATCATCGTTTTCTAACTCATACGCTGCTTTGATATTCTTTATCCCTTCATAATATACTCTTTGATCAAAGCTAAGCCCCGGAGCGCAAGATTCTGGTAATCCTGCTTGTATCAGAAATTCCTTAGTAAAATCACGAAAGGGCAAATTCTCAATAATGGTCTTGTCATAAGCATTGAGCAGGGAGTATCCTTCATCCCATAATCGCTTAAATTCTTCTGGAGAAATCATTTGATTTATACATTATTCCAATCCGTGATTGTTTTAAAACACCTCTTTGGCTACCCTTTTTACCAGTTCGGAGCGGCTCATGGTATAGAAGTGCAGCACCGGGGCACCGAATTCTATTAACTCTTTGCACTGCTGTACACACCACTCTACGCCTACTTCTTTGACCTCTTTGTTGTCCTTGCATTTGGCCACCTCGCGGGCCAGGGCATCGGGAATGTCCAGGTGGAAGAACTGGGGAAGCAGTGTCAGGTGGTTTAGCGTAGCCATCGGCTTGAGACCAGGGATAATGGGCACCTGAATATCATGGGCACGGCACTGCTTCACAAAATCAAAATAAGCTTGGTTGTCAAAGAACATCTGGGTGACGATGAACTGCGCGCCATTGTCCACTTTCCGCTTAAGGTGCTGGAAATCCGTATCCAGGTTGGGTGATTCAAAGTGCTTTTCAGGATAACCCGCCGTACCGATACAGAAATCCGTTGATTTCGCATCTTGAAGTTCATCATCCAAGTACATGCCCTGGTTCATATTTTTTACCTGCCTGATCAACTCACTGGCGTAACAATGTCCGTCGGGATGGGCTTTAAAGCCAGGCTCTGACTTGATCGGGTCGCCTCTCAGCGCAAGCACATTTTCAATGCCCAGAAAATCCAGTTCAATGAGCATGTTCTCCGTATCTTCTTTAGAAAAGCCCCCACAGATCAGATGGGGCACGGTATCAATGTTATAGCGGTTTTGTATGGCCGCGCAAATCCCTACCGTACCGGGACGCTTACGGGTGATAATCTTCCTGAAACTGCCATCTGTCTGCTCTTTGTAGATGTATTCTTCCCGATGATAAGTGACATCAATAAAGGCGGGGGCGAATTCCAATAAGGATTCTACATGAGTGAAAAGGGTATCAATGTTCTCTCCTTTTTTAGGAGGAAGTATCTCAATGGTAAATAGCGTACGTTTCGCTTTTTGTATATGTTCTACTACTTTCATAATGGCGCGAAAATACAAAAACTATCCTCATGCCACCGCATATTGCCTATGCATTTTACAGATTTTAACATTTACTAAACGCCAAAATTTAGGTGCATTGTATATCATATATTGTCTCTAAATATTAAAAAACCTCGCGCGCGTTTGAGTGCAACGGAAACGCGTGCTGATCTTTGTAAATGATACCCTTTGCGAGCGTTGGCTAATACGGATACTACCTTTTGACGCTGCATTTTTAAAACAGAATTCTTTTATACTTTTGCGCAGCAGTAACATTCCAGATGAACATTTTTTAGTATGATCAAATTAGCCGCGATTGACATCGGTTCCAATGCAATACGTTTACAAGTGACCAGCGTGATCCAATATGAAGGGAAAATCACTTTTAAAAGACTAGAATACCTCCGTTTTCCCCTTCGGCTGGGGCAAGATGTATTTGAGGTAACGGAAGACAATCCTACCCATCATATCGGCCCGGAGCGCGTCGCTAAGTTCCTGAAGTTGATGAGCGCCTTCAAGTTGTTGATTGATCTCTACGAGGTAGATGAATACCTGGGCTGTGCGACCTCGGCTATGCGGGAGGCGGAAAACGGGCACGCACTGATTGAACAGGTGCGCCGGGAATATGGTCTGGAATTACAAATCATTGACGGTGACACCGAAGCGGAGATACTGAATAATGCCCTAATGAGTTTCCTGGAAGAAGGCAAGTCTTACCTGCACATAGATGTGGGCGGGGGCAGCACCGAACTCAACCTCTATGTGAACAAACAAAAAAAGGCAGCGCGATCATTTCCCATCGGCTCAGTAAGAAGGCTGAACACCCGCAAACCCTTAGATCAGGTGTGGGGAGAAGTACAGCAATGGATTAAAGCAAATGTCAGGAAAGATTACGGAAAAGTGATCGCCATCGGCACGGGAGGCAACATCAACAAAATATATGATCTATCGGGTAAGAAAACCAGTAAGCTGCTTACTATCAATAAAGTGATCAGCACACGGGATTTTGTGGCGGGGCATAGCCTGGAGGAGCGTATTAACAAGCTGCAACTCAACCCCGACCGGGCGGATGTGATCGTACCGGCTTCCGATATTTACATCACCGCCATGCAATGGGCCAAAGCTACCAAGATACTGGTACCCAATGTAGGGTTGAAAGATGGTGTAATGCAGATGCTCTATGAGAAATATCTGCTTAAAATGAACTAATATTTACAAACGCCAACTTTCGCTCCTATCAAATATATCATCCGTACATCGTTATACCGTAGTTGTTGATGCATCAAAACAACTTCACCCGATCCAACTCTTCCCGGGTGACTTTGTAGAATTCTTTGTGAATATTGAAGATTGGCTCTTTGCCCCGCTCCCTTATTTTATATTCGCCATCTTCCTCCATAATGTAAGTATTGACGTTATCTTTTAAATTGTAAAAGAGTATGTTGATGGCCTGTTTTTGTACGATGGGGTCAACAAAAAGAAACAAAGATTCCAAGCGCCGGTCAAAGCTGCGTACCATGATATCGGCACTTCCACCGTATACTTTAGGGTCATTATTATTGTGGAAATAGTAGATACGCGAGTGCTCCAGATAATCTCCCACGATAGAGCGTACGGCAATATTTTCACTCAATCCGGCACGTCCCGGCCGAATGCAACATATTCCCCGCACGATGAGCTTGATGGTGACCCCTGCCTGTGAGGCTTTGTAGAGTTCTTCTATCGTTTCCCGGTCTTCCAGGGAGTTGATCTTGATGACAATGCCACTGGGCAAGCCATTCTTGGCATTATCCGCTTCATTTCTAATAAGTTTGATCAGTTGTTGCCGCATATCTTTAGGCGCGGTAAGCAAATACTGATAGCCTGAAGGCAGCGAATGGCCGGTGATGACATTGAAAAACTCCGATACATCGTGTGCATACACTTCGTTGGTACTCAGCACACTCAGGTCGGTATACAGTTTTGCTGTCTGCTCGTTGTAATTCCCACTGGACATATGCACATAGCGGGTAATGCTTTTTCCGTCTCGCCTTACGATCAGCAACAGCTTGGTATGTGTCTTAAAGTTACTGATACCGTAAATGACGAAGCAACCGGCCTTATGCAGTTTTTGCGCTTCCCGCATATTATTTTCTTCATCAAATCGCGCTTTAACCTCAAACAGTACCGACACGTGTTTACCATTTTCTGCCGCTTTAAGCAATGCGGTGGTAATGCGGGAATCCTTGGCAAGACGATAAATCGTCAGCTTGATCGCCAGCACATTGTTGTCTTCAGCCGCCTCCTCTATGAGTTCCATCAGCGGCTCAATATCATTATAAGGGTGGTGCAGCAGTATGTCGCGGTCTTTCAGCACCTCGAGTATATTTTCATCCCCAGTTTCAGGATAGGTCACCGGGGGCACCGGCAAATGGGGCTTAGGAAGCTTATTCTTAAATTCGCTGTTGCCAATGACCTCAAAAAGGGCAGTATAATCAATTAGCCCTCCTTCAGGCACTTCAAAGATATTGTCTTTGTCAATATTCCAGCGATTAAGTAGCAGACGCATCATCCAGTTGCTATTACCTTCTTCCACTTCTATTCTTACCACCCGTCCTGTCTTTCGAGTTTTGAGCTTGCGTCTCACTTCTTCAATGAAGTTGGCTTCTATATCGTCGCTTTCGTCCAGGGTAAAATCCCCGTTGCGGGTAATCCGGAACAGGTTGACAGACAACATCTCAATGTTTCTGAACAACAGGTCTATATGACCCCGGATAACTTCTTCTATGGGAACAAACAGTAATTCCTCTCCCCGGGCAATTTCGTAAAAGCGGGGCAGGTTCTGGGGGATTTGTACAAAGGATAGTTTCTTCTGGTCTTTCTTTTCCTCGGGATTGCGGGTTACTACTCCAAAAATAAGAATTTTGTTCATCAGGGTAGGAAAAGCATGGTAGCTATCGTACACCATCGGGGTAAGCATGGGATAAATTGTCCGATTGAAGTAATCCGAAATCTTTTTTTGCTCATTCGCCTCCAGTTCTTTGACATGATTGATAATCCTGAAGTGCTGCTTCTTAAATTCCGGTACCAGCTTATGGATATAATAATCGTTTTGTTCTTTAAAAAACTGGTGGACTTCTTTCAGTAGCTTTTTGCGAAAGGGTTTTTCCCTAAGCCCTGAATAATCTATTCTTTCTTTTCCATAATCCAGGTAATTATACAAACTCCCCACCCTGATCATAAAAAATTCATCCAGGTTGGAAGAGGTGATCGCCATAAACTTGAGCTTCTCAAAAATATTGCGATTAGATTTTTTGGCCTGATCAAACACCAGATTGTTAAACTTCATCCAACTCAGGTCACGGCTGATATAGTTGCTTGAAGCGATGGAAGACTGTACTCTATCTTTGGTTAACATCCAATTACTAAGGGTTAAAATGCTTTGTTTAAAAAACGTCAACTTAACTATTCTAATGATGAAATACGAAAAAAGTTTTTAATCCTTCCAGGCGAAACGCCACTAAATTAAGGGCCTTATTGTGTACAAAACATCACAAAAAAAACCGTCACAAAATGTGAAGAAACTATATTTGACGAAAAATGGATAAATATTTTTTCTGTCAGTAATGAATAGCTCCCTCATTTTGGGACGGTTATCTAAATAAGTCTAATAAAAACGGTGGAGAGTTTGATACGGGTTTATCACATTAGACTTAACACGTTCCCCTTATTCTTCCTCTAATAGTTTCTGTAGGTTAAGGGTCAAATCATCAATGATATTTATATCTTTCTCCCAGGATACTATTTCCCAATTTGCATTCGGTTCAGCGACAATGATTTTTTCCGGGCCAGACAATATCCATATTACTTTGGCTACACCGAATCCAAATAGTTGCTCAGTTTTGGTATTAATGTAGCCAAACTCTTGCTGATTTTCTTCAAGCTCAGCCTTTACATCCACCTCTATCACTACATCAGGTGCAATCGGCATGTACTTACTTTTATCTTTAATTTTAGCGCCTTTGAGCTTTGCTTTAGAGATAATAGCGATATCAGCCGACCTCGTACTTCCTTTATCCAATTGCAGCCCCAATTCACTGGTCAATACTTTATATTTTTTGCCTAATGAGGACATCAAAATATAGAACACCCTACTTATAATATCCGACTGCAAATAACTGGAACCCATAATTTCTTCTAATGGAGCTTTACCATCTAAATAATCACGATAGTTTTTATAGTAGACAGGTTTATAGTCTACCATTTCATAGATTAATGTCTTTGGTATAGTCTGTACAGTCTCCATACATAGGTACTATCAAATATCTACCTTGGCGTACTTGGCGTTTTTCTCAATAAACTCCCGGCGGGGGGCTACCTCGTCTCCCATCAACATAGAAAACAGATGATCAGCTTCAGCAGCAGAGTCAATGGTTACTTTCTTCAAGGTGCGCGAATCGGGGTTCATAGTCGTCTCCCAGAGTTGCTCAGGGTTCATTTCGCCCAAACCTTTGTAGCGCTGTACCCCTACATTCTCCACTTTTCCATCTCCGGCTAATTGGAGGGTTATTCTTTCCCTCTCTTCTTCGGTCCAGCAATAGTGCTCTTCTTTCCCTTTTTTGATGAGATATAAAGGAGGCAAGGCAATGTAGACATAACCACTATCGATCAATTCCTTCATGTAGCGGAAAAAGAAAGTAAGGATAAGGGTACGAATATGGCTGCCATCTACATCTGCATCCGTCATGATGATGATTTTATGGTAACGCAACCTCACGGTGTTAAGGGCTTTGTCATCTTCTTCCGTCCCGAAACTGACGCCCAGGGCTGTGAGGATATTCTTGATTTCCTCGTTATCGTAAATTCTGTGTTCCTGCGCCTTCTCCACATTCAAGATTTTTCCTCTGAGGGGAAGGATCGCCTGAAACTTACGGTCGCGGCCTTGCTTGGCACTCCCCCCCGCAGAATCGCCTTCAACTAAGTATAGTTCGCAGTAACTGGGATCGGTATCTGAACAGTCAGCCAGCTTACCGGGGAGGCCGGTGCCGGTCAGTACGTTCTTGCGTTGTACCATCTCCCGCGCTTTGCGGGCAGCATGGCGCGCCTGGGCAGCAAGAATGACTTTGTTGATGATAATCCTGGCCTCTTTGGGGTGCTCTTCCAAAAAAGTGTGGAGCGCTTCACCCAGACAAGTTTCTACCGCACCCATCACATCAGAGTTACCCAGTTTGGTTTTGGTTTGTCCTTCAAACTGCGGCTCAGCTACTTTTACGGAGATTACTGCGGTCAGCCCTTCGCGAAAGTCATCGCCACTGATCTCAATTTTCACCTTGTCTAACAAGCCGGAGCGGTCAGCGTAGGTCTTTAGGGTGCGGGTAAGAGCGCGACGGAATCCGGAAACGTGGGTTCCCCCTTCAATGGTATTGATATTATTTACGTAAGAGACTACGTTCTCGGTATAGGAAGTGTTATAAGTCATCGCTACCTGTACCGGCACGTCGCCCTTTTCGCTATCTATGTAGATAGGTTCGGGGATCAATTTTTCGCGATTGTTGTCCAGATAGCTTACAAATTCTACTAAACCTCCTTCAAATTGAAACGATTCCGAGAAAGGTTTTCCGTCATCATCCAGATCCCTTAGGTCAGTGAGGGTGATCGTGAGGCCTGCATTTAAAAAAGCCAGTTCTCGCAAACGGGAAGCAATCGTCTCGTATTTGTATTCTCTTACCTGAAAAATCTCCTGGTCAGGTTTGAAGTGTACAATCGTTCCGGTCTTGTCGGTAGTACCGATCTCACGGACAGGATACTTAGGCACACCTTTGGAATACTCCTGCTCATAGACTTTGCCGTCGCGGTGTACGGTTGCCAGCAGCATGTCAGATAGGGCGTTTACGCAGGAAACCCCTACGCCGTGCAATCCACCGGAAACTTTGTAGGTATCTTTGTCAAATTTACCGCCGGCGTGCAGTACAGTCATGACGACTTCCAGTGCCGAACGCTTTTCTTTGGTATGGATATCGGTAGGGATTCCCCGGCCATTATCCGTAACAGAGATGGAGTTATCTTCTAGGATGATGACGTCTATCTTATCGCAATGGCCAGCAAGTGCTTCATCAATAGAGTTGTCTACTACCTCATACACCATGTGGTGCAGTCCTTTCATGTTGACATCTCCGATGTACATGGCGGGCCTTTTTCTTACCGCTTCCAGTCCTTCCAGCACCTGGATATTGTTGGCAGAATATTCGCCTGGTTTTGCTTTGGCTAATGAGTCTGTTTTGATCTTAGAATCCTTCAGTTCGTCCATATTTTTTTAAGTCCTTAATATGCAAAAATACAACTTTTTAGTGGCTTTTGCATCAATTATTTCGGATGATATGAGATATCCGGATTGATTTCCTGAAGCGCTTTCACAAACCCGCTTTTATCTTTGGGAGAAATGATGATAGAGTCGTATTTACCATAGTGTACTTCAATTCTATCCAGGGATGGGGCGGGCGATGCAATCGGGTTGTTGGTCTTGGTAACGCTTTTGATCATACTAATATCCACTGCGGTGGCTTTAAAAAAACCACACTTAACCCACAAATGCTTGTCATCCGAAATGGTATAGGTAGTACCTAGAAAAGTATATAAAATAAAAGCGAGGGTGAGCAGTAAGGTCACGCTCACTGTAGCAATCGCAGGGAGCGGCGCCCCGTTAGTAATAGGCAATATCAAGATCACCACAAAAAGTACGATGATCGGAATCAGCAATTCATATCCGGACTTTGACTTGAATATTTTCATAAGCTTCTACTTCAACCAGCTACTCCTCATTTGTATCATTACAAACCAGTAGTAACAGTAATATCAAAACATCCCCGTCCGTAACATCACCAGGGTGCAGCCTTCTACTACTTCAATGCCCTGTGTTTCTGCCTTTTGCATAAACTCAGGGTTTTCCGTGCCCGGGTTGAATATGATGCGCTTGGGCGAAAGGCTGAGCAAATAATCCATCCACTCGGCATGGTGCTGCGGGCCGATGTACAGTGAAAGTGTATCTACTTCAGGAATTGCAGGTTTTTGTTTTAAGTCCAAAATTTCCTCCCCGGCCACACTTCCCTTTTTTATGCTTAGGGGAATAAAATCGTGCTCATACTGACTTAGCATATGGGCCGCCTGATAGGCGTAACGGGAAGGGTTTGGCGTAGCTCCCACAACTACAGTTTTTTTATTTTCTTTCATAAAACGGTTTTCTTCAAGTCTAATCTACCGCAAAAAAATATGCGCTGTAAATATTAATCATTTGGTAAGGCAAAAAGTTAGAATACGTAGCCAATAGTTGCTCCCAAATAGATAGGAAAAACTACTTTGCCCTGGCTTACATCTTCCAGCATAAAGTCAAAATTAGCGTTGTCCTGATAGTTTTTGTGAAAGAAACGATAGCCTATGCCCAATCCAGCGGAGAGGTCAAAGCTGAGACTATGCGAGCTTTTTTCTTTGTTGAGCCGGGTGTTGATGATCTCCGCATCCTTCATGAGCCGGGTGCCTACCAGCAGGGACTAGCTAATTTTTTGCTCCTTTGCGACAAGGTATTTATTCGGCAGCGGTGAACTACCATCGTTGATATTCGCCATGTGATACAGATAGTCAAAGCCCAGGCGATGCCCGAAATACAGGAGGCCGGAGCGTGTATCGGGCTGGTAAAATTTCTGTTTGAAAGCGATAAACCCACCCCGCTGATAGACCGTACCAGGTTCAATGCTTTTGTCTGAATAAAAAAATGGGTTTCTTTCCAGGCCGATTTCTGCTTCATAGCCCAGCCGTTCCTGCATGTAGTACTCAATACTGAGGGGGAGGCGGTACGTCAGCAAACCTAGTGGATTTATCCCAACAATGATTGCCCTCAGCTCGTTGATGCGTGGGTTGAAATAACGAAGTTTTTTCTTACGGTATAAATATTCAGGATTGAGCGAGAGGCCATCTTTTCCAGTTTTTTCTTCGGTTTTTTCAGCATCACGCAGTGCCCTGAAAGCCGGTTTGTTATCTTCATAAATACTTTCGTAATAACCAGCCAGCGTCCCATCCGGCTTATACAGTTCCCAAATCCCGCTACGCTCTCCCTGATCAACGGTGCCTTTCATTTTTAACCCGCCATCCTTATAATATCCGGTATAGGTGCCTTTTCCGTTGACAAAAATTCCCTCCCCTTCTATTTTGCCATCTTCATAATAGTACATCCACTTGCCCTGGTTGAGGCCATTTTTGATAAAGCCTTTCACTTTTGGGCTGCCATCTTCATAGAATTCACGATAAGTTCCATCGCCTCCGCTAAAGATAGCTTCCCCCTTGAAGTCGCCATTGCTGTGGTATAGTTTCCAGTAGCCTTCTTTGACACCTTCTTTCTCCGCACCTTCGGCGCTAATGTTGCCATTTTCATAATAGTAGGTCCATTTGCCGATGCTGGAGCCATCCAACAAGTCCCCTACGGAAGAAAGCTTTCCGTTTTCGTGATAGAATTTCCACGGGCCATTACGTTCTCCATTTTTATAGCGGCCTTCGGAGCGGACGGTACCATCTTCATAATAAGATATCCATAGCCCACTATTGATGTCATTGATTTTGCTGCCTTCAAGTTTAATATTGCCGCCGGTAAAGTATTCCGTATACCGTGTGCTATCTCCCTGGTATATTTCTTCAGACTTCAGCGCGCCTCCTTCGTAATACTGAAGCCATCGGTCGGATTTTTTGCCATCTACAAAATTCCCTGCGCTTTTTGGGTTGCCACTTTCATAAAAGAACTTCCATAGTCCCTGCCGAATGCTGTCATAAACTGCCCCTTGCATTTGCAGTTTACCATTTTCATAAAAATATTCCCAGACCCCGTGATTGGCGTTGTTTTTTAGTTCACCACGCATCTTGGGATGTCCATTTTCATAAAAATATTCCCAAAATCCCGTAGCTGCATTCTGTGTATATTGCCCCTTAATTCGGATGGCCCCGTTGGTGAAGAATGCCTTGTAAGCACCATCAAGCACCGAAGGATCTAAGGGGTTCAAAGTAAACTGCTCCTTGGGCACTGTTTTCTCACTATCATAATATAGCGTAATGTCCTGCTGTGCCATGAGGCCATGCACCAGGAGTATACTGTTCAGGATGATAAGAAAAGCTGTTTTGTTCACGTGGTTTTTGCTAAAAAGAACGTTCGGTAAAGAAACGTTTAAAACGACTATATAATTGATGATAAGGGAATGAAAAGTCCTGTGTGTACTACATCAGTGCATTCTGTCAGCCCTCACTTCCATACGGGCGACAATTTCGGCCTCTATTTTTAGCAATTCTTCCCAGCGGGCTTTGACTATTTCTTCCGGCATGTATACTTTGGCCAGTTTGATAAAAGTCACATAATGGCCTGCTTCTGAGGCCCTTAGTTCGTAATAAAATTGCTTCAGTTCTTCATCTTGCAGGTTTGTCCAGAGTATTTTGAAACGCTCGCAGCTTCTCGCTTCTATCAAAGCGTTGATCAGCAACTTATCCATGAGTTGGCGTTCTATACGGTCGCCTTTGCGTTCGTGTTTGCTCAATTCCACTACATAAGCATCTGTCCTGGTTCTGCCCAGTTTGAAACCCCGCTTACTAATTTGAGCCACTACCCGGCTGAAATGTTCCCATTCCTCAGCCACGATGGGCGTCAATACTTCTACCAACTTGTCTCTGTCAGGGAATTGTATGATCAACGAAATGCAGGACGAAGCGGCTTTCTGTTCGCAATAGGCATGGTCTACCAAAATCTCTTCCAGGTTTTCATCTACCAGGGCTACCCAGCGAGGATCAGTAGGTAATTGTAGTTTGAGAATGGTATGCATGTTTGAGTTTGAGAGTTCAAGAGTTTGAGAGTTAAGCTGTTGCCATTGCTCGTTGTTAATCAAAAAACTGCCATTTGATGCCCAAATCCAATGCCCGGGGCTGACCTACATAGTAAGGTGTGGTGAAATAACCATTTTCTAGCATACCCTGGTTCACATAAGGCATCTTAATATATACAATGGCGGTACGTACTTTCAGGTTTAGAAAAGCATCCAGTACCGCGTACCCTATTTCCGTCGGCAGTGGTGTTTCAAAATTATCCAGTAACTGCCGGTTAGTGCCGTATAGCTGCTGCTGGGTGAAAAACTGTTGTGTGGCCACATCATAATCATAGGAAAAATAGGAAGGCATCAATTGAAAATCCACCCCAATCTGAAGGGTAACCTTATCATCAATAAACTTATTCTGATAATACAGACTACCGCTGGTATAGAGCGAAGGAATGGCGAAGGCATCCGTGGCCCTGCCGGTTTTAAGGGTATAAATCGCTTCTCCCTGGAAATGCATGCGTTTCAGAAAATCAAAAGAAAACTCCAGGCCGGGCGAAAAAATTTGTACCGCACCATCTGCCTGTGCCGGGACCGCTTGCCGACTGGAAAAAAGTGTGTCATTCCGTATCACAACATCCCGCTGGTAGTAAATGGGCTTGTTGATATTGGTAAGGTTCACAAAAGGGCGTAGATAAATGTGAGGAAACTGGTATTCAATAGAGCCGTTGATCTGGTCCATGCCCACTGGCTCAAAATCATTTTCCCATGCACTATGGCTGCCTGAATATCTCAATGCCAGGTAAGAAGGCAGGTTCCGGGAACGGGCATAGCTTCCCTTGAAAATAGGATTGTTAAAAGTAGCCTCTACTCTATAATTTTGTGCAGATCCATAGTCTACCCCGCCACTAAGGAAAGTGTTTTCACCCAGTTCCAGGCGCAGGTCAAAGCCACCGTACAATTCTACATTGGCAGTATCAGCCGCAAAAACATAGTCCATTTCCGGACGGCGTAGCCGATAATGAACGCTGTAAAACAGGGCTGCCAACTTGCCCTTAAGCCCCACTTCAGTATCCAGATGATCGTAATAAAGCCTGTCCGCAGTCTGGGTAGAATCCCTGAGTATTCTTCTGAAATAGTAGTCAGGATCAATCTCACGGTCTGGTGTATAAAACCAGAAGACATTCTGATGCTTGCGGTCAAACTCATGGTATATTTGTAAGCGCTCATTCAGTTCATATTCTTGGTAAAAGTGATAATTGAGCCTAAATTCCCGGTTAGTGAAGTTAGTCAGGTAGATATCAGCGTTGTTGTACCGGAAGTATTCTTCCAGCAAATTATCGTCAAAAGGGTTGCCTGCAATGCCACCCGTTTCTTTTACCTCGTGGTTGAGCCTGCTCATCTGCCCCATCAAGCGATAGCGCTCATTTTTTGACTGATAAAAAGTAAAAAATTCCAGAAAATAGGATTCAGACCGGCGGTCGCCCCGGCTGGTTTTTCCACTTTGTTTATCCGCGGTGATAGAGCGCAGGACAGCACCTACATTCCAGTTGGGCGTAATATTACGGGCAAAGCTGACATCCACTACATTCCGGTTGCTTCCGGCAAAGGTGAGGTATAGCTGGGAATAAGGAGAGCGGGTATTAAAATACCTGACATCTTCGGGTTCATTTACATAAATATCATAAGCATATATTCCTGAGGTCGCCCCACTCACTTTGGGTATGAACGGAAAGATAGGCACATTAGCGGTTCCCAGGGTACCCAGATATTGCCTTTTGCTACCCGCCTGCTCTACCCGGCTGTAGCGGTGGGCAAACTGTATCAGAGTATCCAGCGTATCGTACTTGACACGATTATACTTAAACGCATCCTTATAAATATAAGTGGTGGTGTTGGGCCCGTATTTTACGGAGTCTTCGCTGTCTTTTTTGCGGTTAACAGTATCTCCGGGAATAACCACCCGCTGGGCGTTGACCACTCCGGCAAGTAGCAGGAAAAGATAAAAAAAAAGGAAGGAGTTGCGTTTTTTGTATAACACTGTTGGCTTATTCTTTTGCTGCTGATCGTATTTTTTCACTGATGTATTGCTGGAAAGCCTTTTCATTATCTAAAAATATGGACTGTATAGGCAAATAATAAAGTGGCATGCTTTTCCATAAAGCTGCCTGCGATGGTTCTATCAGCTTTACCATATCTTTTTCGGTGGTGAGTATACTTTTTGCCCCACTTCTTTTCATGGCTTCTCGTATTTTTTGGGCATCCAATTCACTATAACGGTGATGGTCTTCCCATCTTATATGTTCGCTTACGCTAAATTGCCGGCGGACGTAAGTTTCAAAAAGATCGGCCTGGGCAATGCCAGAAAAAAGTAAGACTGGTTGCTTTAATACCAGGTTTTGTTCAAATACCTGCTCAGGTGACTGATATTGGATGCCCGTAAAAAAGACCGGCACCTCTTTACCGGCATAAGCCTGCACAGCAGCAGTTTTCTCCCTACTTTCCTCTTCTTTGAGTCCTTCCGGGCATTTGGTGACGATTACCACATCTGCCCTTTTTGCTCCTTTCCTGCTTTCCCTCAGCCAACCCAAAGGTAGTATACGATCTTGATAAAAAGGCTGTTGATAAGTCGTTAATAAAATTTGTAGGTCAGCTTTCACTTTTCGGTGCTGAAATGCATCGTCCAGCAAAATAATGCTGATCTCGGGATGATGATGCAGTATCTCCGGAATGGCCAGAATACGTTCTTCGCCTACGGCTACCACCACTTCTTTGGTGTGTTGCAGTTTATTCTTACCAAACTTACGGTAAAATTGATAAGGCTCATCGCCCAGGGTATACGCATTATCTTTTTCTCCGGCAATTCTGATTCCGCTGGTTTTTCGTTTGTATCCCCGGCTCAGGATGGCTAGTGCATGTTCTTCCCGAAGCATCCTTACTAGGTATTCTATCATCGGCGACTTGCCGGTGCCGCCCACACTCAAATTTCCCACACTGATGATCAGCGGCTCAAAAGCTAACGAAGGTGTGTAACCAATGTTGAACAGATGGTTACGAAAAGAAGTCACTGCCCAGTAGAGACCTGCCAGGGGAGCCAGCCCCCAGCGCAAGGGACTTAACATGCTTCTTAATCCGCTATTATTTCTTTGCGACAAATTCTCTATATATTTTGCAGAAATTATTGCGAAATAACACAAAACCTACTTTCTATCAAACACTTACGAAGCGATGACCAAGATTAAAGAGATAATTGCCCATCTGGAAAGCATAGCACCCCGCTCGTACCAGGAAAGTTACGACAATTCTGGCATGATCACCGGAAATAAGGATGATGAAGTAAAAAGGGTGTTGATCAGTCTGGACTGTACGGAAGCTATTTTGGAAGAAGCCATAGAAAATGACTGCAACCTCATCATTGCTCACCATCCGATTGTTTTCAAAGGACTCAAAAGCCTGACCGGACGCAATTACGTGGAGCGCACTATGATCAAAGCCATCAAAAATGATATCGCTATCTACGCCATCCATACCAATCTGGACAATATCAGCCAGGGTGTCAACCGGAAAATCTGTGAAAAAGTTGGTTTGCTGACGCCAAAAATCCTCTTGCCCAAATCCCAGGCACTCCAAAAATTAACCGTCTTCGTACCCGTTGAGGACAGCGAAAACCTGCTGAGCGCACTGAGCCAAGCCGGGGCCGGAAATATCGGTAACTATACTAATTGTAGCTTTCAGGTAGAAGGTGTGGGTACTTTTCAAGCTAATGATCAAGCAAATCCTACCATAGGGGAGAAGGGCAAGCTGGAAAAAGTAAAAGAACATCGGATAGAAGTCGTTTTTCCAGCTAATCTCTCCGCTCAAATACTGGCTGCCATGCGGCAGGCGCATCCTTATGAGGAAGTCGCTTACTATTTATATGCTTTGGAAAACGAGAACCAGGACGTAGGTTCAGGCATGATAGGCACACTGCCCGAAGCCATGTCGGCAGAAGCTTTTCTAGCGCACCTTAAAGAAAGTATGCAACTCCAAAGCATCCGCTATACCCGCCCGCCAGAGCGCGAAATCAGTCGGGTGGCGGTTTGCGGTGGCGCGGGCAGCTTTCTGCTTCCCCAGGCGATTCGCCAGCAGGCTGATGCTTTTGTGACTGCTGATTTCAAATACCACGAGTTTTTTGATGCCGAAAACCACCTAATGATTGCCGATATAGGCCACTATGAAAGTGAGGTGCATACAAAAGAACTGATTATGGAATTATTGTCGCAGAAATTTGTTAATTTTGCAGTTCATTTGGCAAAGGCCAACACAAACCCAGTTTTTTACTACAAGTAATATGGAAAGTTCAACAGCGCAAATAAAGACAGTAGCCAACAAGCTAGATATCCTTCTCAACCTGCAGAACATAGATTTGGAGCTTGATGACATTAAGAAAATCCGCGGCGCCCTGCCGGAGGAAGTCAGTGACCTGGAAGATGAAATCGCTGGTTACCAAACCCGCTTGGATAAGTTTGAGGCCGATGTGGATAATATGGAGCAGGATATTACTGCTAATCGCACTGCCATCAAAAAATCTGAAGAGCTCATCAAAAAATACGCAGAGCAGCAGATGAACGTCCGCAATAACCGTGAGTACGATGCTATCACTAAAGAAGTAGAATTGCAGAACCTGGAAATCCAGATCTCTGAAAAGCGTATCAAAGAAGGTTATGTCAAAATTGAGGCGAAGAAAGTAGAAATTGACACCACCAAAGAACTGATTGACCACCGTACCAAAGACCTGGGCAGCAAGCGTGAAGAACTGGATAAGATTATCGCCGACAGCCAGGAAGATGAGGAAAAATTGGCTAAGGAGCGCGAAGAGGTCGTAGAAGAAATTATTGGCATTGATGAAAAACTGTACCGCTATTACGAAAAACTCCGTACCAGCCTTTCCAATGGCCTGGCAGTGGTGATGGTAAAAAGAGGTGCTGCTGAGGGTTGTAATATCATTATTCCCCCTCAACGCCTGGTAGAAATCAAAGACAAAAAGCGTATCATCTTTGACGAATATTCCGGACGTATTCTGGCTGACGTGGAAGATGAAGAAGTGGAAGAAGAGCCTAAAGGAAGAAGGGGCAGAAGAAAATAAGCTTTCTTTTCTGATCTAAAATAGGAGTAGGGCAATTTAGTAGGTTGCCCTACTTTTTTTGTCCGTTAACGAACGTTATTGAACGATTACGTACAATGCCCGCAATGCTATGCTTCATTTTGTGTTCCTAAACCTGCTTATCCTACGTGGCACATATATTGGTAAGAGGGATTTGAACTTGTCATGCACCATAATTTGATTGTTCAATAGAATGTTAATGCACCCGCCAACCTTTGCTTTCGGGCTTCTGTCGCTCTATCGTCGCCTGAACTTCTGGTCAATTCTCTACACTTCTTCTTACAGCAAATTCAGGCCCAAGGCTTATCAGGCTACTACCGAAGAGCAGGACAGTACTTTTCTGCTCAAACTCAAAGCGCAGGACGAAGAGAAGTTTATGGAACATCTTTTCCGCATCTATTATGCGCCACTTTGCAAAACCGTATACAATATCACACACGATACTGAAAGCGCTGAAGATATCGTACAGGATGTATTCATGAAAGTTTGGCGACGTAGAGATCAGCTTGATCTGAAACAGTCTATCAAATCTTATCTTTTTCGCTCATCCGTGAACACTGCCCTTAATTATATGGAGAAAAACCGCAGAAGCACCTCTATGGATGATGCTGAACCTAATCAACTTCATTTTAGTAGCAATACAACCGAAGAAGAAATAGCCTATCGGGAAGTAAGCTTGAGAATTGATCAGGCAGTACAATCTCTTCCGCCTAAGTGCCGTACCGTGTTTGCAATGAGCCGTTTTGAAGAAATGAGCTATGCTGAAATAGCCGATCAGCTGGGCATTTCTCTGAAAGCAGTAGAAAAGCATATGGGAAAGGCACTCAAACTCATGCGTGCGCACTTACAAAGTTTTACAAACCATGCTTCCTGATTTTTTTTCCACGCAAGGTAGGGTAAACTATTGCTCACCTGTATTAATAATAGTTGGATAGATTTATG
>JBBSOG010000054.1:0-18461 GCA_038259985.1 Cytophagales bacterium | reverse complement strand
GCTTTTCTACCAATACCTTCCCTAAGTGGAAGCTGGCGCAGCCTTTCCGTTTTATTGCGCATAATGGTGAGATCAACACGATTCGTGGTAATGTAAACTGGATGCGTTCCAAAGAAGCTTTGTTGAAATCTTCTTTATTTACCTCGGAGGAGCTTGACATGATTATTCCTATCTGTGATGCCACCTTTTCAGACTCTGCCAACCTAGATAATATCGTAGAATTACTATATCTCGGAGGGCGCTCCTTACCCCATGTGATGATGATGGTGATTCCGGAAGCATGGCAGGATAATGAGTTGATGGAAGACCCTAAAAAAGCTTTCTACGAATACCACGCTTCCATGATGGAGCCCTGGGATGGCCCGGCTTCTATCTGCTTTACCGATGGCAAGATGGTAGGGGCTACTTTGGATAGAAACGGCCTCCGCCCCTCCCGTTATCTGCTGACTGAAGATGATAAACTGGTCATGTCTTCTGAGGCGGGTGCCTTGCCAGTAGATGAATCTAAAGTAATACTCAAGGGTCGCTTGCAGCCGGGCCGCATGTTTGTTGCCAACCTGGAAGAAGGACGTATTATCAGCGATGAAGAGATCAAACAGGAAATCTGTTCACAAAAACCATATCGTGAGTGGCTTAATGAGCACAAATATTATTTGCACGAGCTACCTGAGCCTAAAAATCTGAATGGACAAGATAAAAAGGCATCCGACGCCCTGCCCCTGCTGACCCGTCAGATGACACTGGGCTATACTACGGAAGACCTAAAGGTAGTCCTCGCTCCTATGGTAAGTTCTGGCAAAGAGCCTATTGGTTCTATGGGTGTGGATACTCCTTTGGCCGTACTTTCTGACCACAGTCAGCATTTAGCACATTACTTTAAGCAACTATTTGCCCAGGTAAGTAACCCACCGATTGACCCCATAAGAGAACGTTTGGTGATGTCTCTCTTCACCAGTGTGGGAGGAATGAAAAACGTGCTGGACGAAACACCTGAACATGCACGCCAGATTAATATGCTGCAGCCGGTGTTGACCAATAGTGATCTGAAGAAGCTAAAGTATATCAATCTGCCGGGATTCAAAGCCCATACCGTTGATGCTACTTTCAGCGCCAGTGGACAAAGCGGGGAGTTGGAAGCAGCCATTGACCATATTAGTGCCGAAGCCGAACAAGCGGTGCGTAATGGTGCTAATATTCTAATCATATCTGATCGTAATTTTGATAGCAAAAAGGCCCCAATCCCTTCTTTGTTGGCTACCGGAGCTATTCACCATCACCTGATCAGGCACGATGTGCGTTCTGAAGTGGGCTTGGTCATAGAAACTGGAGATGTAAGGGAGACGCACCATGTAGCCACCCTCATCGGCTACGGTGCGCATGCCGTTAATCCATATTTGGCTTTTGAGACGCTGGAAGATCTCAAAGCACAAAAACTGGTGCATGTAGATTATTCTACTGAAAAACTTCAGGCACAATTTATCAAGGCAGTAAATGGAGGATTACTGAAGATCTTCTCTAAAATGGGCATTTCTACTTTGCAATCTTATCATGGGGCACAGATTTTTGAAGCCCTGGGGGTAAGCAAGAAAGTAGTAGATAAGTGCTTCGCAGGAACCATGACTCGCATAGAAGGGGTTGATTTTGACGATATCGCCAAAGAGACGCTGGTTCGCCACCGTATGGCTTTCCCTGAAGGTTCTCAAGAATCCCTTCGCCTGGATGTAGGCGGTATCTATCAATGGAAAAGGCGGGGAGAACGCCACATGTTCAATCCGCAAACCATTCATTTGCTACAGAATTCTACCCGCAAAGGCGACTATCAACAATATAAGCAGTATGCGAAGCTTATCAATGACCAAAGCCGTGAAGCAAATACGCTACGCGGCCTTATGGAATTTAACAGTCAGCGCGAATCTGTTCCTCTGGAAGAAGTAGAATCTAAAGAAAGTATCTTCAAACGCTTTGCTACCGGGGCTATGTCCTTTGGCTCTATTTCTCATGAAGCGCATTCTACCCTGGCCATTGCCATGAACCGTATTGGCGGTAAAAGCAATAGTGGGGAAGGTGGCGAAGACGAAATTCGTTTTGAGCGCAAGCCTAACGGAGATTGGGAACGATCTTCCATCAAACAGGTGGCTTCCGGGCGTTTTGGGGTGACCAGTCATTACCTTACCAATGCCAGCGAACTGCAAATCAAAATGGCGCAGGGTGCCAAGCCCGGTGAAGGAGGGCAACTGCCCGGTCATAAAGTGGATGAATGGATCGGTCGGGTGCGCCATTCTACACCCGGTGTAGGTTTAATTTCCCCTCCACCCCACCATGATATTTACTCCATTGAAGATTTGGCGCAGCTCATCTATGATCTGAAGAATGCTAACCGCGAAGCACGTATCAACGTGAAGTTGGTGGCTTCCTCAGGGGTAGGTACTATTGCCGCCGGAGTTTCCAAAGCACATGCTGATGTCGTGTTGATTGCCGGACATGATGGAGGAACAGGCGCCTCTCCGATTAGCTCTATTCGCCATGCCGGGCTTCCCTGGGAACTTGGCTTGTCCGAAACGCATCAGACATTGGTGAAAAACAACCTGCGTAGCCGTATCACAGTGCAAACTGACGGACAGATCAAGACCGGACGTGATATTGCCGTTGCGATATTGTTAGGCGCCGAAGAATTTGGCGTTTCTACTGCGGCTCTGGTTACCGAAGGTTGTATCATGATGCGTAAGTGTCATTTAAATACCTGTCCGGTGGGTGTAGCCACACAAGACCCTGATTTGAGGGCGCTATTTACCGGCAAAGCGGAGCATGTAGTCAATCTATTCACTTTTCTGGCGGAAGAGCTGAGAGAAATTATGGCAGAACTTGGTTTCCGCACAGTCAATGAGATGGTAGGCCAAGTGGATTGTCTAAAGGTGCGTGATAATATAGATCACTGGAAGCTGAAAAAACTAGACCTGAGCCGTATTTTGGCAAAAGTAGAGGTGCCTGACCATGTAGGTATCTACAAGCAACAGGAGCAGGACCATGCCATTGATGAGGTACTAGACTGGGAGCTATTGAAAGCTGCCCAGCCTGCCCTGGAAAATAATCAATCAGTCCAGGCTCACTTTAAGCTAATTAATACTAATCGCTCAGTAGGCACTTTACTGTCTAATGAGGTTTCCAAGAAGTTTGGTAAACCTGGTTTGCCCGCTGGCATGATCAGTTTTAAATTCAAAGGATCAGCCGGACAAAGTTTTGCCGCCTTTACCGCTCCGGGTATTCATTTTGAACTGGAAGGTGAAGCCAACGATTACTTTGGCAAAGGCCTTTCAGGCAGTGAATTAGTGGTTTATCCTCATAAGGAATCTAAATATATTCCCGAAAATAATATGATCATCGGTAATGTAGCATTCTATGGTGCTACCTCAGGCGATGCCTATATTAGAGGGATGGCAGGGGAACGTTTTTGCGTCAGAAATTCCGGAGTGAAGGCGGTTGTAGAGGGTATTGGTGATCATGGTTGTGAGTACATGACTGGCGGGATAGTGGTAGTGCTGGGCAAAACCGGACGTAACTTCGCCGCTGGTATGAGCGGAGGAATGGCCTTTGTTTACGATGTAGACAACACTTTTGAAAAATATTGCAACAAAGAACTGGTAGATATTGAAAAACCAGATATGGATGATCAAGACAAAATCAAAGGAATGATCAGTCGCCACCGGCAGTACACTGGCAGCACAGTAGCCACACAATTGTTAGAAAACTGGGAAGATAGTTTGCAGCATTTTGTGAAAGTGATGCCTACCGAATTCAAAGCAGCACTACAGCGCAGAAAAGAAGCGCAGGAACTTTCTGAAAATGAAGTTATTAAAACGAACGCTGCCACTAAAGTGTAATTCTTAAAAACTAAAGAAAGATGGGAAAACCAACAGGTTTCAAAGAATACGATCGTGAGTTGCCTAATTCTCGTGATCCTAAAGAAAGGATCAACGACTATAATGAGCTATATATAAAGTTCAGTGAAGAGAAGTCGCAGCAGCAAGCTGCCCGCTGTATGGATTGTGGGGTACCTTTTTGCCATAATGGCTGTCCGCTGGGTAATAATATTCCTGAATTCAATGATGCAGCGTACCAGGGAAACTGGAAACTGGCCATTGAAATACTGCATTCTACTAATAACTTTCCAGAATTTACCGGACGTATTTGCCCTGCTCCCTGTGAGGCTTCCTGCGTATTGGGCATCAATAAGCCACCGGTAGCCATTGAGCACATTGAGAAAACCATTATTGAAAAAGCTTTTGAACTCGGTTATGTAAAGCCTAATCCTCCCAAAGAAAGGACTGGAAAAAAAGTAGCGGTCATCGGTTCAGGTCCTGCGGGTATGGCAGCAGCAGCACAACTTAATAAAGCCGGGCATTACGTTACGCTTTTTGAAAAAGATGAGCGTATTGGAGGTTTGCTCCGCTATGGTATCCCTGATTTCAAACTGGAGAAGTGGGTCATTGACCGCCGTACGGAAGTTATGGAAGCAGAAGGAGTTCAGTTCAGGACTGGCGTTCATGTTGGCAAAGATATTAGTGCTCAGGAGCTTGATGATGAATTTGATGCTATCGTTTTCTGTACGGGAGCCGGAATTCCGCGTGACCTTCCCATTCCCCGCAGAGAACTGAAGGGGATTCATTTCGCTATGGACTTTCTTACCCAACAAAACAGGCGCTTGTCCGGCGATGCTTTTGGTGAGAATAACGATATTTTTGCTACCGATAAAAACGTGATCGTTATCGGGGGAGGGGATACCGGATCGGATTGTGTGGGTACTTCTAATCGTCACAGAGCCAAATCTGTTACACAAATTGAATTAATGACCAAGCCTTCCCAAGAGCGGGGTGAAAATGACCCCTGGCCGCTATGGCCCATGGTGCTGCGCACCTCATCTTCTCATGAAGAAGGCGCAAACCGGGATTGGGCAGTATTGACCAAAGAATTTGTAGGCGATGAAGCAGGAAATCTCAAAGCCATCAAAGTGGTAAAAATTGAGTGGAAGGTCAATGAAGAAGGCAGGACTTACTTTGAAGAAATACCCGGTACTGAAGAAGACTTGCCCTGCGAACTAGCGCTACTGGCCATAGGATTTATGCATACCGATCCCACCGGGGCCATTGAACAATTGGCATTAGACCGTGATCCGAGAGGAAACATTTTGGCAGAAGAGGGTAAATATCAGACCAGTAATCCTAAAGTATTTGCTGCCGGTGATGCCCGTCGTGGTCAGTCTCTAGTAGTTTGGGCCATTTCCGAAGGGCGCGAAGCTGCCCGAGAAGTGGACAAATATCTCATGGGACATACAGAACTGGAATCCAAAGATGATTCTTTTCTCAACGTAGCCAGTGTAAGCTAAGCATACTTATCAACTTTAAATAAGCGGAAAGCTTCTCCTTTATTTGGAGGAGCTTTTTTATTTTAGAAGTTATCTCGCTTGCCTACTCCGTGCTTTTTCCTAATTTTCCGGTTTAGTTTTTATACTACGCTTGCTTATCCTCTTGAAGATATTAATGATAAGTGATATCCCTACACCTATGAAAAAAATATACGCTTTGTTAGCTGTTCTTTTTACGGCCATTCCCCTGTTTGCACAAATTCCCACGCCCGCTGAATTTTTAGGTTATGAACTGGGCGAACGTTTTACGCCTCACTACCGGGTAATGGACTATTTTGAATTGATTGCCGATAAAACGCCTAATATCTCCCTTACCCAATATGGAGAAACCAATGAGTACCGCCCCCTGGTGGTAGCCTTTATCAGTTCCCCCGAAAATTTTGATCAACTGGAAAATATCCGCAAGGCAAACCTCCAAAGAGCAGGTTTGTTGGAAAATGCAGAAAGCGGTTTTGAAGATATTGCTATCGTTTGGCTAAGCTATAATGTACATGGCAATGAGTCAGTATCTACCGAAGCTTCTATGCAGGTACTCTACGACCTGGCCAACAAAAACAACACGCAGGCACAGGAATGGCTGAAAAACACCGTAGTGATGATTGATCCCTGTATCAATCCTGACGGGCGGGAGCGCTATGTGAACTGGTACCAACAGAAAGTAGGACACCCAAACAATCCCTCTCCCGATGCCTGGGAACACAACGAACCCTGGCCAGGTGGACGTGCTAACCATTATCTGTTTGACCTGAATCGCGACTGGGCATGGCTTACCCAAAAAGAAAGTCGGGAGCGTTTGGCGATTTACAATAAGTGGTTACCTCATGTACATGCTGATTTTCATGAACAAGGCGTCAACAGCCCCTATTATTTTGCTCCGGCCGCTGAGCCTTTTCATAAACTGATTACGGATTGGCAAAGGGATTTTCAGACGCAAATTGGAAAGAATAACGCTCAGTATTTTGATGAGGAAGGCTGGCTGTACTTTACCCGTGAGCGCTTTGATCTGCTGTATCCCAGCTACGGCGATACCTATCCTACTTACAATGGAGCAATTGGTATGACATACGAGCAAGGTGGCTCAGGCAGGGCAGGCCTTGCAGTGATTGCCGAGGAAGGCGATACGCTGACTTTGACCGATAGAATAGCGCACCACGTCACGACCAGCCTTTCTACCATTGAGATAAGTTCAAAAAACGCTGTTAAAGTCGTTGAAGAATTTGATACTTTTTTTGAGCAATCATTAAATAATCCTGCCGGACAGTACAAGTCATTTGTCATCAAAAAATCAGGCAATAAATATAAATGGCAGGCGCTGCAAAAGCTGTTGAATACACACGAAATAGCGTATTCTGTTAGTAATGATAGCCGCAATGTTTCAGGTTTCAACTATCAAAATGGTGGAAACGAAAGCTTTAAACTGGAAGCAGGAGATATGATCATGTCGGCTTACCAGCCCAAATCTGTCTTGCTACAAGTGCTATTTGAACCCGAAGCCGAACTTTCGGATTCTATCACCTACGACATCACCGCCTGGTCCATTCCTTACGCTTATGATTTGCAGGCTTATGCCCTGACCAACCAACTCGCTGAAGGCCAAGCGTCTGAACAAACAGAATTTGAAGCCATTGAAATTAAGGCAAATACTTATGCTTACGTAGCACCCTGGAAGAGTGTAGAGGATGTAAAATTTCTTTCTAAAATTATTCAGGCAGGGATAAGGGCACGTTATGCGGGCAATGCCTTCGCCATGAATGGTCAGGAATTTCCTGCCGGGTCCATCATCATGACCAGGGGCAACAATGAAGATATGGGCGAAGATTTTGATGAAACGGTGGTAGAGATTGCCAATAAATTGAAGCAAAATTTGGTAGCCGTGACAACCGGATTTGCTGGCAGCGGTTATGACCTGGGTTCGGGTGAAGTCCACTACATAGCACCTCCTAAAGTGATGTTAGTCGGGGGCGAAGGCACCTCTTCGCTGGCGTTTGGAGAAGTTTGGTATTTCTTTGAACAGGATATTGAATATCCGGTGACAGTAGTAGAATCGGGTGATGTGAGTAGTGTAAGCCTATCAGATTACAATACCATCATCCTGCCCAGCGGACGGTACAATGACGTCTTGAAAGAAATAGATTTAGATGAATGGATCAGTCAAGGAGGAAAAGTAATCGCTTTGGAAGATGCGCTGAGTTATTTTGAAGGCAAAGAAGGCTACGATTTATCCGAATACAGCAACGAAGAGGATAAGCAACGTATTGAAAATCAGGAAGAAGGCTTGGCTGAAAAAAATCGGCTAGCTTCCTACGGACAGCGTGAGCGTCGTGACATCAGTAATTATATTTCCGGTAGTATTTTCAAACTCCAATTAGACAATACGCATCCACTGGCATTGGGTTACCCCAACTATTATTATACCCTCAAGCGTGGAAATGACCGCTACGCTTATCTGGAAGGCGGCTGGAACGTTGGCATTATTGAAGATCAGAATGCGTTAATCAGTGGGTTTGCCGGAAAAGAAATCCTGAAGAAGCTCCCTGATTCAATGGTCTTTGGCGTGGAAGAAAAAGGTGATGGGGAACTGGTGTACATGGTAGACAATCCACTGTTCCGGGCCTTCTGGTACAATGGTAAGTTGATGTTCGGTAATGCTTTGTTTTTGGTAGGGCAGAATTAGGCAATAATTGCACAAAATCCCTCTTGCGTCATGAATGCGGTGTTTACTGAAAAAATCTAAAAGAATATAGCGGTAAAATTACTGGAAACTAACAGTATTTACCTTTATGAAACGAATTTTCAGTATCAGTTTATTCATTTTCACTTGCTTTTTAGTAGCTTGTGAAGAGGATGTGGAAGATGGATTGAACGCTCCGGTTCTCGAAGCCAGAGGGGCGCAATCAGATCGGTTTTCATTTGCTGTCACTATCAAAGATGATGGTGTAAATGGCAAAATGTATTACTTGGTAGAAACCAGTGATAAGCCTCAGCCCAATGCACAGGAAATCAAAAGTAAACCCTATGCAAATGTGATTGATCTGAAGGGTGAAAATTTTAAAACCGCAAGCATGCCCGGTCTGGCTTCTAAAACAAGCTATACGCTCTATGCGATTATTGCTGTGGATAACCAACTTAGCAAAGTGGCAAGCCTAAAAATGGAGACAAAATAAGTACAATGTTCAGATAGATTTTGACCTTGTTTAGCTTATCTTCATGGAGTACAGTCAAAACATCTTATCTACAGAGACGTTTTGGCTGTACTCCTTTCTTATAAAAACGCAACCTAAATGAAAGATATTACCCTTCATGTCAATGGGCAGAAACACAGCCTTCAGATAGATGACCCCGCCACCCCTTTGTTGTACATACTGCGCAATCAGTTGGAACTCAACGGGCCTAAGTTCGGGTGCGGGTTGGAGCAGTGCGGATCCTGTATGGTCTTGCTAGATGGAAAAGCCATGCCTACCTGCCGTATTCCGGTTTCATCGGTAGCTGACAAAAAAATCGTAACGCTGGAAGGTTTACCCAATGAAAGCGATGGTTTACATCCGGTTCAGCAGGCTTTTATAGACGAGCAGGCTGCCCAGTGTGGCTATTGCCTGAACGGCATGGTCATTAGCGCAGTAGCGCTACTAGAAGAAAACAAGAATCCTGACGATGCGGCCATCCGTGAGGGAATGGAAAGGGTGTTGTGCCGATGTAGCATACAGCCCAGAGTGATGCGTGCCATCCATACTGCTGCCCAAAACATGAACCCTTAAAACTGCCGGACTATGAAGAGTACAATTGAAAAGAAAAAGCATACATCTAATTCACGAAGAAACTTTCTCAAAACCACAGGATGCCTTACCGTCGCCTTTCCGCTATGGACAAGTTGTGGACTGGCTGCCGGTGAAGTTTCGGTCGCGGATGATACTTTGCCCCGCAGCCTGGCACAAAACCCCAACATCAATGCCTGGTTGCAAGTGCTGGAAGATGGTAAAATTCGAGTGTTTACCGGAAAAATAGAACTAGGACAAGGCATCAGCACCGCCATCGGACAGGTAGCCGCCGAAGAATTGAACACCAAGCCGGAAATGATAGAAGTCCATCTGGTAGAAACCGGGGTAACTCCCGATGAAGGTTATACCGCCGGTAGTGGCTCTATCGTCAACAGCGCCATGTCAGTGCGTTATGCCGCCGCCGCTGCCCGGGCGAAATTACTGGAAATAGCTGCCCAAAAACTTGGCGCAGATGTAAAAATACTGGAATTGGCAGACGGAAAGATATTGCAAAATAATAAGCCGGTCATGAGTTTTGCAGAACTACTGGCTGGTCAACAACTGGAAGATGAAGTTACTGCACCCGTAGCCCTAAAACCTAAAAAAAAACATCAGTGGGTAGGCAAAGCAGTTCCCCGGCAGGGTATCAATCGTATGGTGAGAGGAGAGCAAATTTATGTACAAGATCTTCGCTTTCCGGGAATGGTGCACGCCCGCAGTATTCGCCCGAAAGCCTATCAGGCAAAGCTCAAAAGTTTTGATGAGGCAGGATTGAATAATCATGTCCGGGGCTTGCTCAAAGTGGTGAGAAACGGCAGCTTTCTGGGCGTTATCACAAAAGATGAATACCAGGCAGTTAAAGCTCAGGAGTTTTTACAAAAAAATACACAATGGACAGACGCTCCGGCACTACCGAATGACCAGCCGCTGCATGAATATTTGAAAACGCTGCCTGCCAAAAAAGAAAGCGTAGAAAACAAAGGCAGCTTTGATAACAGTGAAAAATCCATCAAGGCAAACTATTTCAAGCCCTACATCATGCACGCTTCTATCGGGCCTTCCTGCGCGGTGGCCTTGTTTGATCAAGAAGTATTGAATGTTTGGTCAAATAGTCAGGGCATCTACCCGCTGCGGGGGTCGCTGGCAGAAATTGTAGGCTTGCCTGTTGAAAAAATCCATATCAAAGGCGTGCCCGGTTCCGGTTGTTACGGACACAATGCATCGGACGATGCAGCAGCAGACGCTGCTTTGATGGCGATGGTCTACCCCGGAAAGCATATCCGGGTACAATGGTCACGGGAAGATGAAAACGGCTGGGAGCCTTACGGCAGCGCTATGGTGATAGAAACGGAGGCAAGCTTAGATGCCAACGGAAAGATCAAACAGTGGAAATGCGAAGTCTGGTCCGATTCACACAGCACCCGTCCCGGCGGTGATCCGGGAAATATCATGACGGCCCATTATCTGGAAAAACCTTATCCTCGTACCTCTTACGGTTATAGTGGCGGAGGCTATCGCAATGCTGACCCTTATTATACCATTCCAAATCTCAAAGTTGACGCCAACTTTTTTGAAGGGCCGTTGCGGGTTTCCTCTCTGCGTGGACTAGGTGCCTACGCCAATCTTTTTGCCATAGAGTCATTTATGGACGAACTGGCCGAACTAGCCGGTAAAGACCCGATGGAATTTCGCCTGATGCATTCGGAAGACGAAAGGGCTATCGCCGTGATGAAAAAACTGGGCGAGATTATAAAAAATCAGCAAGCCGGAAAAAATGAAGGAATTGGCTACGCTTTCTCACGTTACAAAAACTCCGCCTCCTATTGCGCAGTAGCCGCCAAAGTGAAAGTAGACAAAAGCAGCGGTCATGTGCAGGTACAGCAAATGTGGGGCGTCATTGATGCCGGGGAAGTCATCAACCTGGATGGCTTAAAAAACCAAACCGAGGGTGGCATGGTACAATCAGCGAGTTGGGCATTGAAAGAAGAAGTGAAATTTGATAAGCAGCATGTCAATAGTCTAAACTGGGGCAGTTATCCTATTTTGCGCTTCAGCGATGTACCCCTGGTGGAAGTCGCTGTCATTGACCGTCCCAACGAAGAACCCTTAGGTGCCGGGGAGGCCGCTCAAGGGCCATCCACTGCTGCCATCGCCAATGCGGTCTATAAAGCCTGCGGCAAACGCGTGCGCCATCTGCCTATTAGTCCGGAGAAGGTGAGGGGGTGATGTTTAGCACGCTTAAAAGCTCTTTTTAAGGTTTTAGACTATATTTATACTTGAAAAACAAATCTGCTATGAAAGTAATATTGGATATTAAAGAAAGCCGGGTCCCGTTTTTTATGGAGCTTTTGAAAAGCTTGGATTATGTAGAAATCCTTAAAGAAGTGAAAGACAAAGAAAAGAGTAAAGCTATTCAGGAACTTGTCGAAGCTTTTAGTGATGTTAGGCTTCACGAAGAAGGGAAAAAGCAGCTCAAATTAGCCAAAGACCTTTTAGATGAGCTTTAATGTAATAGCTACTAGCCTTTTGAGCGTAAACTTAAAAAGTTAGCTAAAAAATATAAATCTTTTAAAAAAGATCTGACTCCTATCATTGAGCAACTGGCTGATAATCTTGCAATGGGTACTCCTATTGGCAAAGACTGTTACAAAATCCGTGTACTTATTACTTCTAAAGGTAAAGGTAAAGGTAAATCCGGTGGAGCCAGAGTGATCACTTATGTTCGTATAGTAAAAAGCAATGTATACCTACTGGATATTTACGATAAATCAAATAAAGCTGCTATCTCTATAAAGAATTGAAATTACTTATTGAGTCATTAGCTGAATGAGATTAAAAGCTAGTACATGTTGACTACCAAGTAAAAAAAGCCCACCACTTGGCGGGCTTCTTCCCCTACTTCCCGATATTCAAATCCTTTTTCATATTGCTGATGTAGTTGGCAAGTGCTTCTTCCCAGCTTTCATCGGCATCCCAGGGATTGCCCACGTAAACATCCCCGGTGTAAATGTGCTTGATGTAATATTTATAGACCGGGGCTTTGGCCGGAATGTGGCGCATCTTAATATTGCCACCGTTCTGCTGCAAAGTGACATAATCTGTTTCCGAAGGGTTCATTTTGTAGCCCAGCATTTCCTTCACGTTCTCGCCGGTAGTATTGAGACGAAGCAAGATAAACTGATATCCATCCTGACGGATACGGTCTTCCTCCAGCGAAGGGTCTACCAGCGCGTATTCATAAGGATAATCATTCATGATTTCCTTGAGGTTCAGGTTATTGCGCTTCACGCCTTTGTTGTTTTTTACGATCTCTTCCTCCAAATTTTTATTGGCATTGCCACCGGGACGTTTATCAGGAATGGTCGCTTCTTCAAAGCGGGGAATGGCCAGTTTGTCCAGCTTCAGATCTTGGGCAAAGCCTTCCGCTCTCTTGCCTTTGATGATATTGCCTGCCCCGGCAAAGAATTCTGGCTGATCGGTCATCAAGTGGTTTTGCGAAGTCATCCCGCTCTTGCGGATGTCTTTGTCAAATTGCTTAAATAGCTTTTCAGTGTCTTTAGCTACTTCCTTGTAAGCTTGCTGTCCGTGGGAAATAAATGATTTTTCATCGTTAAACTCAGTGATCAGAATAGCAAATCGCTCGGTATCTTTACCAGCAATTTTGAGGGGCACCTGACTAAGTAAAATAATATTTTCCACTTGACGGCTTTTGAGTTGCTCCGCCAGCTTAACCGCTGCGTCACGTCCTGCCTCCACATCGCCGATATTGTAATACGCTACGGCATCAATGCCCAGGCTTTTAAATACCTGATGGCCTTCCCTGGCCAGGGCTTGCCAGTCTCCACGAAGTGAGGTGCTGGATTTGACGGGTACTTCTACAAAAACTACTGATTTGGTATGCAGCAGGTTATCAGGAAGTTTGCTGTTATAATCCAGAAAACGTAAGCCTGCCGGAAAAACCATGTCTTCTTCCTGCGCCAGTACGGGCAGCAAGGTGATCAGGCAAAGAATGAGGGAAAAGTATGCTATTTTCATGGGTGAAGGTTTTTTATGACAACGCTAAATAAAGGGCATTTAGTCAATAAAAATTCCTTTTTCATACCGGACTTCGCCTGATGTAACAAAAAAAGCAGGAATGATGGAAATGAAAAAGCCACCAGGACTGGCTGATGGCTTAAATTCAAAACTATCTATTCGGAGGGCCATTGCCTCGTCTTCGTTCACCGAACTTTTGCAAAACCATTCGGTGAAATTCTTCCTCTGCTCTAAAAAGTTGCAAGACTTGCTTGGCACTCAGGATACCTTTATACTGTTGAGAAGCATTTTTTTCCAGATCAAGCTGCTGCTGCTTGAGGTCAAAATATTGATTTAGCTTTGTTTGTGCCTCGTCATCACTTAGCGCACTGGTGCTGGAATCCCGACGCATTTCCATCTCTTTTTTTCTCAATTCCCGTTCTTTCTCGTTGAGCTGATTGTAGACCGGCCAGAACTTTTGCGCTATTTCGGGCGTGAGGGCCAGGCGTTCGGTGATGTGCGCGATCTTGGCACTTTCCAGTTTCTCCCGGCCACCCCGGTTCTGTGCCCGGGCGTTGCTGTTAGTCCATAGCGCAAATAGCACCAGAACTGCACAATATCTATAAGTATTCTTCCAAGTATTCCAGTTCATAAGCGTAATCTTCAAGGGATATATCATAATTTTCTAATTCATGTAAAAGTATTTCTTCTTGGTCCTCTTCGGTCAGGACAAGCTCCAGTGCGCTTGGTTCCGTCTGAGTCTGGAGATAATTGATCATTTCCTCATCAGAAACCGAGGCGAGTAGCTGCTCCACGTTCTGCTCCGTAGTCAAGGTGTCGGTAGTGTGATCTGTTTGTTGAAAGAAAAGTAAGCCGGCCACCAAAAGGACTACTCCCGAAGCTGCTACCGCATAAGCCCAGCGTGGCAAGAAAATGGTTTTTGCGGACTGTTGTTCCTGCTCAACTCTTTTCTGAATACGCCCCGGAAGTTGATCAAAATAACCCTTAGGCGTATGGAAAATACTTTCTTTAAGTTTATCCGGCTCTTTCATCATTTTCAGGATAATTGTGTTTTGATGTCATTTTCTATTTTTTTAACGGCATGGTGATAACTGGCTTTCAGACTGCCCACACTGGTACCGGTGATTTTGGACATTTCTTCGTATTTCAGGTCTTCAAAGTATTTTAAATTAAACACTAACCGCTGCTTATCAGGCAGTTTGAGCAAGGCTTTCTGTAATCTTTTCTGCACTTCATCACCGCTAATGTAAGGTGAAGTATCCAGTTTGCTTGCCAGTTCTGTGCTGGCATCACCCATAGAAATCCAGAAGCGTTTCTTTTTCTTCTTCTCCAGAAAGCGCAAACATTCATTGGTAGCGATGCGGTAGATCCAGGTAAAAAGCTGTGAACCTCCCTCAAAACTTCCCAGATTCTTCCATACTTTGATAAATACTTCCTGCACCACATCATCAGCATCGTCGTGATCAATCACCATCTTACGCACTAGAAAATACATCCGCTCCTGGTATTGATGAACCAGTTGACTGAAAGCCTTTTCCCTACTCTCTGCTTTTGCGAAAGCAGCCAGCAACTGGGCGTCGTCTATCTTTTCCGGTGTTTTTTCCAATACTTGCAATGCTTTTGGTGTTAATGTTTCCCTTTAGATACCTCGGGCTTCAAAAGGTTTAAAGTAGGGGAAAATAATGATCGCTTTTTTATTTCTTTCGCTCTTCTGGCATCAAGTATGGGCCTTGGAAACAGGTAGTTGAACATTCCAGATACGCATGGCTGATGATTAAAACTTATTTAGGTAAAAGCCTAGAAACTTAAATAAAAAAGATATAAATCTTATCCACAATTCTGTAAAGCTTTTTGCAGTTGAGATGCGTTACTTTGTTAGGTAAACATTGAAAATCATGACACCAAGCACATTGACATCGTCTCAAGAAAAGATAAATAGTACAGCCAAATCTGATCACGCTACCCGAAAGACTTTTCCGGTTACCGGCATGAGTTGTGCCGCTTGTGCCGTAAGTGTAGAGTCAACCCTCAAAACAACCGAAGGAGTAAAAGATGCAGGCGTTAACTTCGCTACCCAGTCCGCCTGGGTAGAAGTAGAGACAGAAATAAATGCTAAAACCTTACAGCAGGCCGTACGCTCCGTAGGCTATGACCTGATCATTGACGCTGAAAACGCGCAGGAAAAGCAAGCGGAATCGCAACACCAGCAGTACGAAGCATTGAAAAAACGCACCCTTTTTGCTGCGCTGATAACACTACCAGTATTTATCATCGGCATGTTTTTCATGGACATTCCCTATGCCAACTGGATTATGCTGATTCTGACTGCCCCAGTGCTTTTCTGGTTCGGGCGTAATTTCTTCGTCAATGCATGGAAGCAAGCGCGCCATGGTAAAGCCAATATGGATACTTTAGTAGCGCTGAGTACGGGAATTGCTTTTCTCTTTAGCGTCTTTACTACTTTTTATCCTGAATTCTGGCATAGCCGAGGCTTGCCTGCCCACACCTATTTTGAAGCAGCGGCAGTAATCATTACACTTATTTCCTTGGGAAAGCTGCTGGAAGAAAGGGCTAAAGCCAGTACGTCTTCAGCTATCAAAAAGTTGATGGGCTTGCAACCCAAGACGGTACAAGCTATCATAGAAGGGCAGGAACAGGAAATCTCAATAAGCCAGGTGCAGCCTGGTGATGAAATTATGGTGCGGCCGGGAGAGAAAATCCCGGTAGATGGTGAAGTGCTTTCAGGTTCGTCTTATGTAGACGAAAGCATGATTAGCGGTGAGCCTATTCCTGTACAGAAAAAAGTTGGGGACGAGGTGTTTGCCGGAACAGTTAATCAGAAAGGAAGCCTTCGTTTTGAAGCCCGTAAGGTGGGCGGCGACACCGTGCTGGGCCAGATCATCAAGATGGTACAGGAAGCACAGGGCAGCAAAGCACCGGTACAAAAGCTAGTAGATAAAATTGCCGGTATCTTTGTGCCGGTAGTCATGGTGATTTCTATCGTGACTTTCGCTGCCTGGATGATTTTTGGCGGAGAAAACGCTTTTACCCATGCCCTGTTGACCTCCATTACTGTGCTGGTCATTGCCTGTCCATGTGCTTTGGGTTTAGCTACCCCTACTGCCATTATGGTAGGCGTAGGCAAAGGCGCTGAAAATAATATCTTAATCAAAGATGCAGAAAGCCTAGAGCTGGCCCATAAGGTGAATGCCATCATCCTGGACAAAACCGGCACTATTACCGAAGGGAAAACTATGGTGACTGATATGAACTGGGCTACTCACTTAAACGACCAACAAAAAGTAAGCTATCAAAATATACTTTATTCCTTAGAAAAACAGTCAGAACATCCTTTGGCTCAGGCAGTTGTAAGCAAATTGGCAGGACAAACCGCTGAAAATACTGTGTTGGACAATTTTGAAAGTTTGACTGGCAGAGGAGTAAAAGGGCAGTCAGAGGACATTAACTACTTTGCAGGCAACTTGAAACTGATAAAGGAGCAAAATATTAGCGTTTCTAGCCTGCTAGAGAAACAAGCGGAGGCATGGCAGCAAGAAGCCAAAACAGTCATCTACTACGCTGACCAGGAAAATGTGCTGGCTGTACTCGCGATTGCCGATGAGATCAAAGCTACTTCCCGCCAGGCCATCCAAAATTTGCAGGAGCAAGGTATAGCGGTTTATATGCTCACCGGTGATAACCAGCAGACTGCTGAAGCAGTAGCCAGAAAAGTTGGTTTACAGCACTACAAGGCCGAAGTGTCACCGGCTGATAAGGCTGCGTTTGTGGAAGAACTACAAAAAGAGGGCAAAGTAGTCGCGATGGTGGGAGATGGCATTAATGATTCACAGGCGCTGGCGCAGGCTGATGTGAGCATTGCGATGGGAAAGGGTACCGACATTGCCATGGACGTTGCCAAGATGACGCTCATCACTTCCGACCTGATGGCTATACCCAAGGCACTAAAACTATCAGGCGAGACTGTGAAAACGATAAGACAGAACCTGTTCTGGGCTTTTATTTACAACCTTATCGGTATTCCAATCGCGGCGGGTGTGCTGTATCCTTTCTTTGGCTTCCTGCTAGACCCTATGATTGCCGGGGCAGCAATGGCTTTAAGCTCAGTCTCGGTAGTGACCAACAGTTTAAGGTTGAAAAGTACTAAACTATAAATTTCAAGTCTGTCGATCTATTCCTTTTTATGAAGTTCGCGTTGCACATCCTTCAGAGATTCCTGAAACTGGCCTACGGACTTTTTGAGCGTTTGGTAAAACCTGGGAAGAGAGCGGGGGCCAAAAAAGACATAGACAACAAATATGATGATGAATATTTCCCATCCACTGATATTGTCGAGCATCAAAAAGGCTAGTGTCATAACATTGATTGAAAAATTACAGATTTCAAATTGCAGATTTAAAGTTAGTGCATCTGCTACTACTGCTTAGACGCTAGGAATGCTCAAAAGTAACGGCTGTTCTGAAAAAAAATGTTGTAGAATTGACATTAACGCTTGCCCATCTTTGTAAGTAAAATACGCTAATCCCTTTGTATGCTGAAATGGCTATTTCCCGGCTTCTCTTATCGCTTTCACCTCTTCAAAAGCGACTACTTCGCCTTCATTACCCCAACTGTTACGGACAAAGTTGAGTACATGAGTGATCTCTTTATCCGTCAGGCCCAGGGGTGTCATGATGTTATTATAGGTTGTACCGTTGACTTCAATCTGCCCCTCTAGCCCGTACATAACGATGTGAATAGAACGCTCTTTATCAGCCATCAGATAATCTGATTTAGCCAATGGCGGAAAAGCGCCTGGAATGCCTGCACCTTCACTCATATGGCAGCTTATGCAATAATTTGAATAGATTTCTTGCCCGAGTTTGATGCTTTCTTCCAGCTTAGGCTCTGTTTGTATCAAGCTTTTTTCGGACTGGTTGAAAGAAAAAAGGGCGGTAAACAGAAATACGGCGGTGCTTAATACTAATGATGATGAATACATATTTTAGTGAAAAGTTTTCGGTTAAAGGTTTAAGTAATCAAAGTTACAATTATAATAAATGCGTACTAAGTTATTAAAATGCACATATACTTAAGAATTTGACGTCAAATTATAATTAACTCAAGTTGCGGAATATTCTGATAAATGAAGCATAGTCTATCAAAAGTATGTTAGGGTGAAGTTTTCAAGCTTCAACTCAACAAAACGATGACAGACTATACTATTGCAATATATTGCTTTATGGATGATTATC
>JBBSOG010000053.1:0-18497 GCA_038259985.1 Cytophagales bacterium | reverse complement strand
TTATTGTACTCAATTTTTACCAAACGTGCATCGTCATTATCTGCGCCATATACTGATCCATATTCCAGCATATACATGATACCATCCTGGCTAAAAGTGAGGTCAATCGGCCTTCTGAAATCTCCATTGGTTGTCATAAAAGGTTCTGCCCTTAATAAATTTTCATCTTCATCAAAGCGGAGCGCCATCACCCAATTGCGCATCCAGTCCATGACGAACAAAGTGCCGTCATAAAATTCAGGGAACAGCTTAGGGGAAATGTTACCACCTCGATATGTATAGAACTCACCCGCCATAGCGCTTCTGCCCCCTTGCCCTAACTCAGGAAATGTTTCGGAAACGGCGTAGGGGTACCAGATTATGGGCTTTTGGGTGGGGGGAAGCTCTTTTAAACCAGTGTTATTGGGAGACTCATTGAGTGGTGCATTAGGATTAAAATTAGCACCGGCAGTTTCAGTTTTAAAATCCCAATCTGCATAGGCATAATTGTTTCCTACAAAATAAGGCCAGCCGAAGTTACCTGCTGCTTTTGCCTGGTTAAACTCATCATAACCTCTTGGCCCCTGTATGCTGTCTTTTCCTGCGTCAGGGCCGATCTCGCCCCAGTATAGCACGGAAGAATTGGGGTTTACGGCGATCCGGTAAGGATTTCTCAAACCCATCACATAAATTTCAGGACGGGTTCGGGAGGCGTTACTGTTCTCGGTACCTGCCGGAAAAAGATTGCCTTCCGGGATTGTATATGTACCGTCAGCTTGCGGGGTGATTCTCAGTATTTTGCCTTTCAGGTCGTTGGTATTTGCTGCTGACCTTTGTGCATCCAGGCTTTCGTTGCCAGGGCGTTCGTCAATGGGAGAATAACCATTAGAGGGAAAAGGACTGGAACTATCGCCAGTAGAAAGGTATAGATTGCCTTCTTTGTCCCAGGCAAAGGCACCACCATGATGGGCACCACTGTTTTCTTGTACCGGTACTTGAAGCAAGACTTTTTCTGAAGATAAATCAAGGGTATTGTTGGGATTAACTGTAAACCTTGAAAGGTTAAATAAAATAGGTTCTTGATCAGTAGGAGGGGAGTAGTACAAATATATCCATTGGTTAGTCACAAAATTAGGGTCAAGGGTTACGCCGATCAGTCCGGTGCCTCCGGTAGTGGCTACATCTAAGCGGTGTACCAGCTTATTTTCACCGCTGCGGGTATCATACATGTATAGATTAGCGGTCCTAAGTTCGGTGTAGAAAACTTTTCCATCATCGGAAATATCCAGGGTCATCGGCGTGTTGAGGTCATTGACCAAAACTGTCTTGACAAAACGGTTTTCTTCAGGCATCGCTACTGAATAAGCTTTATCATAATCCATGACAGTGCTGCTATCACCCATAGCGTATTTAATGCCTGCCAGCAAATGGTCTAAAAATAAAGGTTCACTATAAGTTTCATCGGTATGGCCTCCACCGGTATAGAAAGCCCTGCCACCATCAAACTCATGGTACCAGGCAATCGGATGGTTCGTACGGTTGGTACCGCCGACATAAGTATTTTCATCAAGTTTTGCCAGCACCTTGATGCCCGAATAAAACGAACGGTAGTTATACCATTCATCGGTCCTTTCCCAACGGACTGGTAAATGTTTAGTAGAAGCGTTCGTGGTATCAATAACCTCAACAGTCGCCTGACGAACGTTGGGATTATGGGGATGGCTGGCAAAATGGGCGCCCATCAGTTGGGCATACCAGGGCCATTCATACTCGGTATCCGCAGCGGAATGAATACCAACATATCCGCCCCCTGCCTGAATATAGCGTTCAAAAGCTGCCTGTTGCTCTGGATTAAGCACATCGCCGGTGGTGTTACAAAAGATAACTGCACGATAATTTTTCAGGTTTTTATCCGTAAAAGCTGAAGCGTCTTTTGTGGTATCTACTGCAAACCCATGCTTAATACCTAATTTTTGAATAGCGGCTAGTCCGGCAGGAATAGAGCCGTGGTTCCATCCTTTGGTTTTGGAAAAGACCAGTATTTGGGGATCATCCGAATATTGTTTGCTGGAACATGAGAATAAAAAGATTAGAAGTGTGCAGAAGCAGATTAGATTGTGTGAACGTTTATACAAAGACATTGCTATTTAAATCATTGGTTTATGGAATTTGTAAAATACTAGCTTTAGTTTTAAATCCTCACAAAATGAATGATTATTTATCTCTGCTTTTTGTTTTTAGATATTCTTTTACTTTGAACATAAAAAAAGAAGGCTAAAAAGCCTCCTACTTAGATTAAAATTTGATGGCAACTATCCGTGTGTGCTGTGCTGGTCTTTTGGTTTAGCGCGCAATGCTTCCAACTGCTTTTTTCCATAAGCCAGCCGGGTGATTGCTACATACAAAACCGGAACCGCAAAAATGGCCAGGAAAGTTGCCGCCAGCATACCACCTATCACCGTCCAGCCGATGGTCTGCCGGGCTACAGCACCAGCGCCACTGGCCAACACGAGGGGAACAACGCCCAGGATAAAAGCCATGGAAGTCATAATGATTGGCCGAAGTCTTAGTTTTACCGCTTCAATGGTAGCTTCAATCAACTCCATGCCATCGTCTACCCGTTCTTTGGCAAATTCTACGATCAGGATAGCATTTTTGGCAGCCAGGCCGATGAGAGTAATCATCCCAATCTGGGCATATACATTATTATCCAATTTGGGCAAAAATGTAAGCGCCAGTATTGCCCCAAATAATCCTAGGGGAATAGCAAACAAAATTGAAAAGGGCACCGACCAACTTTCATAAAGTGCCGCTAACAGCAATAGTACCAAGACAATGGATAAACCAAAAATGATAAGCGTACTTCCTCCTGCTTTTTTCTCCTCCCGGCTCAGTCCGGAAAAATCATAGCCAAATCCGGCGGGCAGAACTTCTTGGGCTACTTCTTCCAGTGCGTCTAATGCCTGACCGCTACTATAGCCGGGTGCAGCATTTCCGTTGATTTCAGTAGAACGAAAAAGGTTGTAGTGGTTAATGACCGGTGCATTTTCCACAATTTTGTAACTGGTCAATGCACTGAGAGGTATAGCATTCCCTTCCCGGTTCATGACATAATACTGATCTAAATCTTTAATATCATTCCGATAAGAAGTATCAGCCTGGGCAACTACCCTAAAGTTACGTCCGTAGCGGGTAAAATCATTGATATACTGACTACCCATGTAGGATGACATGGTGCTGAATACATTCCCCAAGTTTACGCCGAGTTTTTTCGCCTTTTCCCGGTCAACATCTACTTGGTAACCCGGGGTTTGTGCCGTAAAAAAACTATAAGCCATAGCAATTTCAGGACGTTTATTCGCTGCAGCTATAAATTGCCCCAAGACTTGCTCAAACTCCTTGATGTCCTCTCCACTTCTTTGCTCGAGGATAAAACTAAACCCACCTGACTGCCCTAAGCCAGGAATAGCTGGCGGGGAAACTACGACAATATTAGCTTCTACTATGGTTGAGAATTTTTCCCTTAACCGGTCCATGACCCCCTGTAATTGCTGGGAAGGATCAGTTCGTTCATCCCAGGGCTTCATTTGGGTAAAGAAAGTGGCACTATTAGGCTTGAAAGAAAAGTTGATGCCATTAAGTCCTCCGATAGCATTATAATGCAGTATGGCTGGTACTTCGTCTAGCTTTTCTGCTACCTCTGCCATGATAGCATTAGTTCGGGTAGAGGAAGACCCTTCAGGAAGTTCAATGGCGATAAATACACGCCCTTCGTCTTCGGTAGGAATAAAGCCGGTAGGTTTATTTTGGAATAAAGCAAAAGCGCCAACATAAACACAAACGAGCAAGATAAGCACTAGCGGGGTAGCTTTAATGCTCTTGCGCACTCCCGAAGAATACTTTTGCGTAGTATTATCGAACCATTGATTAAACCAGTGGAAGAACTTGTTGAGACCTTTCACTTTTTTGTTTTTATCAGCGGGCTTCAGCATCAGTGAGCAAAGTGCTGGGGTAAGGGTTAGCGCTACAAAAGCAGAAATCAATACTGAAATAGCCACGGTGATGGCAAACTGCTGATACAGCCTTCCCACAATACCTGGGATAAAACCTACAGGAATAAAAACCGAAGCCAGGATCAAAGCGATAGCAATTACTGGTGCAGTTATTTCTTTCATGGCTTTACGCGTAGCCTCTTCCGGAGTAGATTTATCATTGTCTAGATTGTGTTGCACCGCTTCCACCACAACAATGGCATCATCCACCACGATACCAATGGCCAGTACAAAGCCAAATAGGGTAAGGGTATTAATAGTAAAACCCAGTGGGATAAAGAAAATAAAAGTACCGATGATGGATACTGGAATCGCCAGGATAGGAATTAAAGTTGCCCGCCAGCTTTGAAGAAACAAGAAGACCACTAAGATTACCAAGCCCAGTGCCTCCAATAAAGTATGTACTACCTCGTTGATGGAAGTTTCTACTACCGTAGCTGTTTCTAATGAAACGGTATAGTCTACATCCGCGGGAAAACTCAGTTCCAACTCATCCAGGGCGGCATAAATACCTTCAGCAGTTTCCAGTGCATTACTGCCGGGTGCCTGATAGATCAGCAATATGGAAGCCGGTTCATCATCTACAATGGTCGTCCTTCCATAATCAAACCTTCCAAACTCTATCCGTGCAACATCTTTAAGATAGACAATAGACCCATCCACCGGATTAGTACGGACTATAATATTCTCAAATTCTTCCTGGGTAGACAATCGCCCATTGACAGTGATCGGATATTCAAAAGACTGAGTATCAAACTGGGGCATCGCACCCACTGTTCCAGCAGCTACCTGCACGTTCTGCTCCTGTATGGCAGCCGTCACTTCATTAGCACTAATGGCATACTGGGCTAATTTATCCGGTTGCAACCAAAGGCGCATGCTGAAATCCTGCCCAATGGCACGGATATCGCCTACACCAGCAACCCTAAGCAAAGCATCCCTGACAAAAATATTGGTATAGTTGTCCAGGAATTTGACATCGTGGGTGCCTTCCGGTGAATACAGTGCCACGATCATCATAATGCTGGGGTTTCTTTTCCGCACTGTCAGGCCCAGCCTTCTCACTGCTTCCGGTAATTGTGGTTCAGCGATACCGACCCGGTTCTGGACGTCCATCGTAGCGATATCAATATCGGTTCCTACCTCAAAAGTAACGTTCATCTGCATCTGACCAGTACTGGTATTGGTAGAGCTTAGATAAGCCATGCCGGGTGTTCCGTTGATTTGGGTTTCCACCGGCGTAGCTACAGTTTGTTCTACCGTCTGGGCATCTGCCCCGGTATAAATACCAGAGATATTAACTACCGGAGGGGTAATCTCAGGATATTGGGTTACGGCCAGGTTTAACATGGAGATTAAACCGATAATAACAATGAGGATAGATATCACCATGGAGGTTACCGGCCTCCGTATAAATATATCAGAGATCATAATTGCTTGGTCTATAAATTAGTTGATTTCGCCTCTGGGGATGCAGGGGCAGAAGATTGTGTGTCTTCAATTCTTACCTTTGCCCCCTTACGCAGGCGTTGTAAGCCTTCTACTACAATATTTTGCCCGGCGTCTAGTCCTTCCCGCACTACTACGGAAGTGCCTATCTTTGTGCCAAGTATCAAGTTTTGCTGCCGCACCGAATCGCTTTCAATAACCCATACATAGGATTCGCCCATCTGTTCGGTGATGGCTTTATTAGGAATTAACAGTTGTTCACCGATATCCTGGTTCAGGACATTTACCGTTGCTGTCATCCCGGCAATCAATTCACGTTCGGGATTTGGAAAACGAATACGTAAAGTAATGGTACCGGTCTGGCGGTCAACTGCCCGGTCAATGGTTTCAAATTTACCTGTGTATGGATAGATGCTGCCATCTCCCAGTTTGATTGTAAACAGCGAGTCAGGTTGTTCGCCTTTATTTTGTTTCAATCGGTTAAAGCGGGGAATTTGCTGCTCATTGATGACAAAATCTACAGCGATTGGGTCATCGGAAGAAAGGGTATTAAGCAAAGGCTGGCCAGGGGAAACCTGTGCACCAACCCTCACCTGCGATATGCCCACTGTACCGCTGAAGGGCGCATTGATGATAGAATAACTCAAATCCGCCGAAGTGCTTTGCAGTTGCGCTTCCGCTGCAGCCACTTGTGATTTGGTGGTTTCCAAATCTGTGCGTGCATAATCTACCCTTTGCTGAGCAATGGCTTCTTTTTCGTTTAGGCGTTCATATCTCTCCAGGTCTTTGCTCACTTTTTCCAGGTTGGCCTTACTGCTTTGCAGGTTAGCTTTGGCCTGCTGATAGGCCGCTTGGTATTTTCTTTGGTCAATTTCGTAAAGTTTCTGCCCCTTAGCTACTTTTTGACCATCTTCCACATAGATATTGGTGATGTACCCTGCCACTTGGGGACGTAATTCTACCGCATTTAAAGGGACCACCGTACCGGGATAAGTATCGGTTCCGGTGACATCTTTTACAGTAACTTCATAAGCATTTACTGAGATGGCCGGGGGTGCTTGCTGCTGTTGGGCGTTGCTGGAATCGCCGCAGGCACTAAAAAAAAGTGGAGAAGCGGTGATTACCGTCAGCCACCATTGATTTTTTAAGATAAATATGCGCATGGATATAAATTAATTGAAGTCTATATTTCCTACCGCTTTCTGGAAATCCAGTTTACTGGAAAGAACATTGTAAAGGGCGTTGTAAAAATTAAGCTGGGCGGTACGCAGGTCAGTCTCCGCTACGATTAGGTCAAGGTAAGTTTTGATACCTTCATCATATTGTAGTTTAATGGTACTATATACTTCTTCCGCCACCAACATATTATCCCGGAGTGTTTGCCATTCGTAATAATCACTTTTATAGTTTGCCAAAGCTTCCTCATATTCGGTGTGAATCACCCTTTTGGTATCGGCCATGCCTATATCCAATCTTTCTTCCTGTAATTGGGCGATCTGCAAATTTTGTAGCCTGCGTGTTCCCTGAAAAATAGGCAAGCGTAACTGTAATCCTGCGGCCGAAGTTGGATATGCCCTATCATAGAGCTGGGATATTTCGTCATTGAGGTAAATCCAGTTGTAGTTAGCGAAAGCAGAAATGGTGGGCAGAAAGTCCCAACGATAATAACTGGCGTTGAGTTGGAGCAGTTGCTGTTGGGTTTGTAAAAGTTGGTATTCAATACGTTCGGCATAGACAAGTTCCTGCAATGTATCCATTTGAATATCCTGTTCCATCAGATTGTAATCGTACCTTAGCTCAATATCCTGTTCTATAGGATAGCCCATAAGTTGTTTTAAGCGGGAATATTTGGGGCCAAGAGATTCCTGTGACCTTTTTCTTTCCGCGCGGGTATTGGCCAGGGTAATGCTAGCCCTTTGGTAATCCGTTTTATCTACTAATCCGCTTTGGTACTGGCTGAAAGCATCTTCATATTGTTTTTCTTGCCTTACAATGTTTTCTTCAAAAATATCAAGCTGTTCACGGGTCAGAAGAATAGCATAAAAAGCTTTGGTGACGTCTACTACGCTATTTATTTTATTTTCCTCCGTGTATTGATCTAGCTGGTCCCGGGTAAAGCGCGCTGCCTTAGAAGCCAGCAATACGTCGGGGTTATAGATTATCTGATCAGCTTGCAGGAGAATATTGGAATTATTTTTCCGGCCTAGGGTGATCAACTGATCGCCAAAGGCTGCAGTTTGAAGCTTAAAGTTATGTGACGCATTGTAGCTGGCATAAACCTGTGGCAACCAGTCAGAGAGTTCAGCTTTTATTTCCCTTTCCCCAATTTCCTCATTTATAATGGCTTGCCGTATCGAGGGATCATGTGATAAAGCGTAGTTAACGCATTGCTCCAGGGTATACTCCCTAGATAATGAATCGGCCTTACCCTGTGCCCATGATTGGACGGAAAAAAAGAATAGGCCAAAAGTTGAAAATAATACACTAACGATAACTTTCATGAAAAATATGGTTGTGTTTACTGGTATTACCCAAGCGGAGCATCCTAATTACGGTCAATGGCCAGAAAAAAAGATGTTATTTCCTGATTCTTGAAAAGTGATTTGAAATCCTTTTTAAGAATTTCAAATAAATAAGTATCAGGTTTAAAATTGATTGTTCTTGGTCAGAAAGTGAGTTGCTTAAATAAGCAATATTTCGGTTTACGAAGTAACACTATTTGGGTTGATAATTTTCAAGAAAAATGCATACTTATTTAATCAAAATTAATGTACTTTGCTTTTTATTACGAATTTAACTGACCCAGCTATTTTTTTATCTTGACCTGCTACTTTCAGGATCAACCCAAAAGACAGAAGTATGAATGCTATCCAACAAGTCATATCAGCATTTAACCTTATCATCCTGATCATGTTTCCCCACGATAGTTAGACACCAATTAAGAAATCCAATACTCCCATGAAAGTTGTAGATAATCACCGATATCTGGTGTTAAAGATTGAGCTACCTTCTTTGGTTGGGCGATAGTTCTTGGGTAATATCAGAATGGCCAAGCGGGTAGGCTGTGGATTTCTATCTGGATGCGCGCCAGCAGCAGGGCTCCAACCTGTTTATTTTACTGTCAATACCACTAATGTTTAGTGTTAAGTTCCTTCAAAGGCTGAAAAGTCCTGATGAACATGGGAGGTGCTAAATCCATGACACATTTAAAATCTTTTTGTATCGCCCACCAATGGCATTACTTGACACCTGTGGAATCAATCATGAGCCTGGTTGTTGGGGAAGGGGAATTGCAAAAAGTAAATGTGATCAGCGGGGTTAAGAAATTATTACTTTTTCATTTTCCTAACAATGGTTTGGCTTTAGTTATATAACTAACATTATGTTAAGTAAAAATTTCTTTCTTCTACGGTATGAATCGTAAATAGGAGGGATTTCCAAGTTAGAAGCGAATAATAAGGGAGTGGATGTCCACTGTATGTTGTAAAGAAATTGTTAATTTAATGTTAAAATAAGCCCCTTTTGGGTTTGCAATCATTAATTTTTGCATATTGAAAAAAAATTACATCGGTGCATAAGTGTATGACTAACATAAGCGTAAAATCACTCTCTTTACCAATCTAAAAAGTCAAGATTGTAAGACAAGTTATCAAATACAGTTGTTGATTATCACGGAGAGTGGAGTATATTAATTAGTGTTTTTTTAATAGTAATGAATAAAAACAAAAATTGGATTCTGTCATTAAAAAAAGGTGACAAAAAAGCATTTAGATTAATATATAATCGGTTTGCCAATAAAATATTTTATACAGCTTTACGATTTCACCTCACTGAAGATGAAGCAAAGGACATGGTTCAGAGTGTCTTTCTTGAGCTTTGGGAGAGACGGGAAAACCTTAAAGAAAGTTTATCCCTTAATGCGTATTTATTGACTATCACAAAGAATAAAATAATTAATCTTCAAAAAAGGAAAGCAATTGAAATTGCTTCAAATAGGGAATATGTTACTGGTTTCAGCGACTTGTCTTCTGAAACGGAAGATGATATTATCTTTAATGAAATGGAAAAACAAACTTTACAGTTTATTGAATCATTGCCTAATCGTCACAAACAGATTTTTTTATTGAGTAGGATCAAGGGGTTAAAGAATGAGGAAATTGCTGACCAACTTTTTTTATCAAAAAGAACCGTTGAAAATAACGTTTATCAGGCAGAAATAGCTATTAGGCATTACTTGAAATGTCATAAAATTTTGGAAAGAAGTTTTATTTTTCTACTCGCATTTGTAAATCTTTGAAAAAAAGAATGTGATAAACAGAGTAAATAGCCTTGTTGGATTGTATAAGTTATGTATTCCATTAAATGCGAACCACAGAAATGGACCAGGAACTTTTAGACAGATTTTTTAAAGGTGATTGCTCAGAAAAAGAAAGCAGAAAAGTGCTTGCCTGGTATTTGTCGGGTGATGCTGATGTGGAGATTGCTGATAAAATGGAAAGACACTGGAATGCCCCGCTAAACCAACTGCCTACCTGGAATAAAGAAAACCTCTTTAAATCTATAGATCAACAGACCAGATTAATTAGTGGGCCCATCACAAATGATCAAGTAGAAAACAACTTTATACAACAAAACCGGAAAGTCTGGAGAAATATCGCTGCCACTTTGATACTGGCTATTCTAGTTTCTTATCTGTATATATATTTGGGAACTCAGGATTTTGCTTTCTTTCAAGCAGACCGGATTGATGAAAAGCAAGTTCAGGAAGGACCCATTTTTAAGAAAACTGCGAAAGGGGAGAAGTTGACAATCATATTGCAGGATAGTACTGTAATTAAGCTAAATTCAGAAAGCCAACTTAAATATCAATCAACTTCCTCCAGAGAAGTTTACCTGGAAGGCGAAGCTTTTTTTGAGGTAAGCCGTGATACCTTGCACCCCTTTTTGATCCACACTGGTGAGGTCACTACTACCGTTTTGGGTACTTCATTCAACGTGAAGGCTTTTGCAGAGGAGGAAGTTCTCGCTGTTTCTGTTGTGTCAGGGGAGGTAAAAGTTGAAAAAAATATCTTAGGCAAACCACAGATGATCCAACTGAAGCCTGGGGAGCAAGCGCAATATCAGCTTCAAGATTCATTATTTACAAAAAAACTTTTTGACTATCAGCAAGACGTTTCCTGGAAAGATGGAAAGTTATTTTTTAAGAACGCCTCATTTGCTGAAATTGATACTGCTTTGGAACGCTGGTATGGTGTAGAGATTGAAATCAGGAGCGGAGCAATAGAGAAAGGCTTTAGCGGTTCGTATACCAATCGCTCATTAGAGAATGTATTAGAAGGGATGAGTTTTGTATTAGGTTTTGACTATGAAATTCAAGACAAAAAAGTTATTATTAACTAACGTTTCGCCAATGAACTAAATCCAAAACATAAAAATGACCGCTCATCTCCAGGAGATGTACGGACTACCACGATAGGTACAAATGCCCGGTAGTGTATCTAAACCTTTGTATCAGACCCCATTATACCACCTTAATTAACACATCTATGCATCTTAGACCATTACTACAAAGATTGGCAGTAGGCAAATACCTATTGCTTGGAGTATGCGTTCAGCTTTGCTTTAGTCATATACTTTTGGCTGAAACTACTCCTGACCAGAAAAAAAGCGTGGAAGAAATTATAGTAGAGATAAAACTGGAAAATGCCAGCCTGCAAGAAGCGCTTAGTACCATTGAAAAGAAGACTGAATTTCATTTTGTATACAATGAAAACGTCTTAGGAAAGAAAAAAAATATAGACATTAGACCTGAAGCCCAATCGTTAGGAAATATATTAAGAAGTATTTCCCAGCAGACCTCACTTGCTTTTAAGCGTATGGGGGAAAACATCCATATCAGCGATAGGGAAGGGCAAGAAATAATTGTGGAAGAAGTACTAGAGCAGGAGCCTCATGTCATTGTGAGTGGCACTGTCTCTTCAGAAGAAGAGAGTAGTGGGTTGCCCGGTGTCAATGTATTGGTCAAAGGTACCACGTTTGGTACGGTGACTGATATAGATGGTAAGTACAGCATCAATGTACCTAGTGCTGAAAGTGTGCTGGTCTTTAGCTCCATAGGATTTATCACTGAAGAAATCGTAGTAGGCACTCAGACACAGATTGATGTGTTCATGCTGCCTGATATCCAGGCACTGGATGAAATTGTGGTTATTGGTTATGGAACACAAAAAAGGTCTGACCTTACCGGATCAGTGGGTTCAGTTAACGTAGATCAGCTTCAGGAGCGTCCGGCAGCATCCTTAAACCAAGCAATGGCTGGCAGAATCCCTGGCGTGCAGGTCAATACTAACTCGGGTCGTCCTGGTGGAAAAACTAATATCCGTATCAGGGGTTTTAGTTCAATTAACTCTTCCAACAACCCACTTTATGTGGTAGATGGCGTGCAGTTGCCTCAGGGAAATCAGGCGCAATTCAGCCAGGCCATTGATTATCTGAACCCCAACGATATCGTGTCAGTAGAAGTTTTGAAAGATGCTTCATCTACTGCTATTTATGGTGCAAGAGGTGCCAATGGTGTGATTCTGGTCACGACCAGAAAAGGTAAAGCGGGTGAAGGAAGAATTACCTATAATGCTGACTTTAGTGTGAACACCATTGGGCCTAACCGTCCGGAAGTGCTCAATGCTGAGCAATACCTGGCCGTAGAAGATCTTGCATGGGCCAATATGGAAAAGTTTGATCCTACCGGATGGGCAGAAGGCAGATGGGCATACCTGAATCCTGCGTTGCGCAGAACAGACCCCCGTATTTTTGATAGTAATGGCAGACCATTATACGATACCAACTGGCTCGAAGAAACTACCCAGAATAAGTTGTCTCAGAATCATCAACTAGGATTTAGCGGCGGAAACGAGACCACTACATATTCTTTTTCCTTAGGTTATCGTGATGATCAGGGACTATTGAAGAACTCTTACCTGACACGTTATTCCGGCAGATTGTCACTGGATACCCAGCTCAAAAAATGGATAAAAGTGGGTACGACTTTAAGCTATAACAACCAATCGGAAAACCTGGTGGATATAAGCGATCAGGTAGCCCGTCAGATTGTGGAAGACTTTCCCTTCTTACCAGTAAAATATGAAGATGGTACATTTGCTAATAACAGAGACTATCCGTTTGCCGAAGGTACCATGAGCTCTATGCACAGATTATCTGGACGTACTTATATCCTGAATACACAGAATGTAGTAGGAAGTGCATTTGCCAACATTAACCTGGCCAAAGGTCTGGAGTTCAGAACTGTTTTGGGTACCAACGTCATGACCCAGGAGACCAATAACCACGAAACCAGAACATTGGATATCGGGGGCCAGGGCAATGCTTTTACCCGTAACCAAAAGGAAACTTTCTGGTCATGGGAAAATTACCTGACTTACAATAAGACCTTTAATGAAATTCATTCATTTACCGGACTCTTAGGAATATCCTGGCAGGAGACCAACTTCTTTGCCATACAGCAGGGTGCGCGGACTTTTGCTACTGATTATTTCCTGTATAACAACGTAGGAGCTGGTAGCAATAACCTGAGCGTAAGCTCCGGTGCCAATAGACATGCGCTAAACTCCTACTTTGGAAGGATCAATTACTCTCTGATGAATAAATACCTGGTCACATTCACCGGACGTGCGGATGGTTCATCTAAGTTTGGAGAAAATAATAAATTTGCCTTCTTCCCTTCTGCCGCTTTGGCGTGGAGAATTTCCGAAGAAGCTTTTATGAGCGACAACAGCGTAATTTCTAACTTGAAATTGCGAGGTAGTTATGGATTAACCGGTAACTCTGAAATACCCCCTTATTCATCATTATCACTGTTAGGTTCTGGCTATGCTACTATTTTCAATGAATCTAGGGTAGGTGGAACAGGTATCAACAGGCTGGCTAATCCAGATTTGAAATGGGAAAAAACCGCTCAGACAGACATAGGTGTAGAATTTGGTTTGTTTAATGGAAGAATAGCGATTGAAGCTGACTACTATTACCGATTGACTACCGACATGCTGCTGGATGCACCAGTTCCTCAGACCAGTGGATATGCTACTATCAGAAGGAATATCGGTTCTATGGAAAATAAAGGAGTTGAATTTTCTATAAACACAGTAAACTTTGAGACTACTAATTTTTCCTGGAATAGCACTTTCAACATATCCATGAACCGAAATAAAGTGCTTTCACTGGCAACTCCGGCGGATATTTTTGGAGTAGGAGGGCCTAACTTTACCAATCCAACTAATATCATTCGTGTGGGTGAACCTGTTGGCTCTTTCTGGGGACTTAATCGACTAGGTGTATGGGGTACAGATGAGGCTGCTGAAGCCGCTGAGTTTACCAGTTACAGGAACGGACTAACTATTCTTCCCGGTGATATTAAATATGAAGATGTAAATGGAGATAAAGCCATCACTGATGCAGACAGAATGATCATTGGTAACGGTAGTCCTTTGGGATGGGGTGCATTTGTCAATACTGTACGTTATAGAAACCTGGACCTCACGCTTGAGCTTCAGTATTCTTATGGCAATGACCTGATGGACATGAACCTGCACCCGAGTGAAGACCGTCAGGCACTGGCCAATAGCTATGCTACCGTATTAGACGCCTGGACTCCTGAAAATCAGGATAGTCAGATCGCACAAATCCGGGATACCCGTGCAGGTTATGTGACCAATGTGGATACCCGTTGGATTATGGATGCCTCTTTTATCCGCGGAAGAAACCTGTTGATAGGATATACTTTTCCACAAAGTGTAATTCAGAGACTTAATTTAAGCAACTTTAGAATTTATACTTCAGTCCAAAACTTCTTTTTGATAGTAGATGACCAAGTAATTGGTGATCCTGAAGTAACACCGATTCGTGGTGGCAATGGTGACAATGCCTTCTCACAAGGAATGAAATGGCATGAATATCCTAAACCGACTACTTATATGTTTGGGCTACAGATTGGGTTATAATTTCAGAAAATAAAAACATTCAATATGAAATCTTATATCATCAAATATATCAGCAAAATATGCCTCGGTGGCATTTTATTAGTGGGGGCTAGTTGTTCGGATTTTCTGGATGAGGAGGACCCTTCCAACCTGACGCCGGAAAGTTTTTATACGATTCCCGACCATGCGGAAGCTGCGATTGCTGCAGTATATGCTGACGCCAGGTTTTTTGGAGATGGTGCAGGAATATTCTCTTCCAACTGGCAATTACTAGAAGCTCCTACCGGAACTTCAACTACAGAAACTGCTCAGAATTCGGATTTGAACAACCTGTATTCACTGACTTGGGATGGAAATACTGGGCATATCAACAATTGGTGGAGAGGAATCTATAGGGTAACAGCACAGGCCAACTTGGTTCTGGATAAAGTGCCTGGAATCACTCCTATGGACGAAGCACAGAAAAGCCGAATATTGGGCGAAGCACGATTTTTGCGTGCATGGGCTTACTTTTATGCGGTGAGGCTGTGGGGTGATGTACCATTGGTGCTTACTCCCCAATCCGCTTCTTCAGAAGATTTTTCTCCTTCACGTACACCCCAGGAAGAAGTATATGATCAGATAGTAGAAGATCTACAAGCGGCTGAAACCGCAGGATTACCTTGGACCAACGAAAGCGGTAGGGTATCTACTTCCGCGGCAAAATCACTTTTATCTAAAGTATATTTGACCATGGCCGGGCAACCTCTCAATTTAGGGGCGCAATATTACCAACTTGCTGCTACCAAATCAAAGGAAGTCATAGATAATGCAGGGCCTATTGAACTGTTTGAGACTTATGGAGAAATCCATGATGAAAGTTTAGGAAATACGAAGGAGCATATTTTCAGTATACAGTACAATAATCTGGTGGCGGCTAATCCTATGGGCAATATGTTCCCTAATTTTAAGCCAGTATCGTATCGTGGCCCTTCTGGAACAGGAAGTACAGTGCCTACCGACGAATTTTACAATTCGTATGAGGAGGGCGACCTTCGTACTGTGGACAGAGAAGGGTATTTTTATACCTCTTACTATACCAATGGAAGTGGAGAACTATTTGACTTAGGTGCACCATATATCTTTAAGCATTTTAATGTAACTGCCAACGGTACTTTTGGTATGCCAGGTACGGCTCAGGATAACCTCAATGTTCCGATTATTCGCTTTGCTGAAGTATTGTTGATCTTTGCTGAAGCTCAAAATGAAGTGGCTGGACCAGATACAGAAACCGTAGCTGCATTGAAGAGAATTAGGGATAGAGCAGGACTCACTACTCCTGAGGTGGGAGCATTCAATCAGTCCAGTTTCCGTGAAGCAGTATGGAGAGAGCGTTGGCATGAACTGGCTTATGAAGGTAAAACCTGGTTTGATATGGTACGTCTACGTAAGGTGTATAATGAAAAAACCAATGGTTTTGATGACTTCGTAGGACATATAAACTTAAGTTCAAATGAAGCACTACAAGCGAAACATTTGTTGTTCCCCTTGGGCGTTCAGGAGATGATTAACAATCCTAATTTAACCCCCCAAAATCCGGGATATTAATTATTCTAAACTCTTTTAGTATTTACTAAATTAGTTTGATTTACTTAAATCACTCCCTATCACAGGGAGTGATTTTTTTTTCCAAAGATAAAATGGGCAAGCTGGTAAGTAATCGTGTACAAGCAATGTGGTATTTCTTGAGTATAAAAGGTGGGTACTTACCACTTTTGATTTGTTAAATAAAAGTACCCGGCGTGGGTCGCTGATGCTTAGTTTACATTTATGTTATCTTTTTCGGTTTCACCTATTTTTATTGATTTATGCGATAGCCATCGTAATTTGACACAAAAAAGCTAGAACTTATGAAATACTTTTTGTCTTTTGGATTCCTTTTTTGTATTGGCCTATCTACTTCCGCACAAACACAGTTTAAAACAGAAAATGTAATCCTTATTACCTTAGATGGCTTCCGGTGGCAAGAGCTTTTCCAAGGGGCTGACCCAAAACTGATTGCTAACGAGGAATACGTAAGTGATACGGCTGAGTTAAGATCTTTATTTTGGAAAAAAGATACAGAGGACCGACGGGAAGTGCTGATGCCTTTCTTCTGGAAAACCATCGCAAAAGAAGGGCAACTTTATGGTAACCGTCAGCAAGGCTCATTAGTAAATCTGAAAAACCCGTATTGGTTTTCTTATCCCGGCTACAATGAAATTTTGACTGGGCATCCTGATCAATCTATTGACAGTAACGACAAAATTCCGAATAAGAATATTACCATCCTGGAATACGCCAACCAACAGCGTGAATTTAAAGGCAAAGTAGCTGCCTTCGCTTCCTGGGATGTGTTTCCCTATATCATCAACGAAGAGAGAGCAGGGATTCCCGTAAATGCAGGCTACGAACTGGCCAAAGAAGGTAAACTCAGCGCCAAAGAAAAATGGTTGAACCAAGTCCAGCCACTCCTGCCCGGCCATTGGTCAACAGTACGTTTTGACGCCTTTACCCACTTATATGCTTTAGAATACCTGCAAAAAGAAAAACCAAGGCTGCTATATATTTCCTACGGAGAAACGGACGATTTTGCCCACGACGGAGATTATGATGAGTATCTGAAAGCTGCCCACCGAACTGATCAATTCATTAAAGAGCTTTGGGAATGGACTCAACAGCAGAAAGCCTATAAAGGTAAAACAACTTTTATCATTACCACAGATCACGGAAGGGGTACCGAGCCACTGGATACCTGGAAAAGTCATGGAGATGAGGTGCCAGGTGCCGATCAGGTGTGGTGGGCGATCATAGGACCGGATACCCCCGGGGGGGATGCTGCCGTTCAGGAACAGTTTTACCAGGATCAACTTGCTAATACGATTGCAAAATTGTTAAATCTTGACTATCAGGCTGCGGAAAGCAAAGGGAAAGCCAACGAAAAAGCTTTCCATACCGAGCAGTGATTTTTACCGATCCAAGTCAAGTCTGAATTTTAATAAAGATAAAGCATGACTACAATTCATCAACCCCTTCGTAAATGTCAGCCAGGTTTAGTGTGATATCTAGAGAAGCCAGGTAAAGCTGCTGGTCTGTGCCTTGCACGTTGGTTCTCCGCCACAAATCTTCTGCTTCCCGGTAAAAAGTGCTTACATAAGGCAGTTGTTGCGCTACCATTACATATTGCTGGAAAGAAGGCAACGTGCAGTATTCCTCAAACTTGGTGGTCCGGTCGTGTTGCTCGGTGCTGGCTGAAAGCACTTCTACAACCAACAAAGGGTTGGTGATGATGTCTTTGCGTTGCTGGTAATAGGCAGGTTTGGCCGACACCACTACCGCATCTGGATAGACAAAGTGGTTGAAAGATTCAATACGAATCTTGGTAGCGCTGTTGGATACATAATATCGGTGTTTTTTAGAAGAAAGTGCTACAACAAGAAGAGCAGAAATATTGGTAGCAATCGTATTATGCAGAAAAGAAGCTCCGGACATAGGGACAATGTTTCCGTTAAAAAAGAAATGTTTTTCTACCGATGTATCTTCCTGCTCCAGATACTCCTCAATGCTATACTGCTTTTGGGCAATCAACGTCTCTGTCATCGCTATTTTTTTCTTTTGAAATTAATCAATATAAACATTCATACAACTGCGTTTTAAAGGCACATTAATTGATAATCAGAATGGGAATACCAATTTTATGTCTCACAGCGTCTACTGTGGTGCCAAAAACGAGATCTTTCAGTCCTTTGTGCCCATGGGCGCCCATCACCAGCAAATCTATCTGCTGGTTTGTGACGATCTTTGCGATTTCAAGCGAAGGATTGCCAAAACCTATCTTACAGTCAGCTTGGTAGCCCATGTCAGCCAGTTGCGTCTGGTATTGTTTGAGGTTATCCTCATCCTGCTGCGTTTCATGGTCAAGGGTGTTTTTTCCCAGGTAGCGGGCCGCGGCACTTTCTACCACGTGTATGAACGTGTATGTAGCTGACTTGCCACCCTGGTTCAG
>JBBSOG010000052.1:0-18623 GCA_038259985.1 Cytophagales bacterium | reverse complement strand
GCATCGACCTGGCCGATACCAACAGCATGGTGGAGCTGAAAGAAGTAAGTGCCATTTTCATTTACCGGGATATTCCCTATCTCGGCTCCTTCAATTCCAGCGATGAAAGGCTAAACAAAATTTGGCAAACCGGGGCTTATACTATGCACCTCAATATGCAGAATTACCTCTGGGACGGCATTAAGCGCGACCGCCTGGTGTGGGTGGGCGATATGCACCCGGAAGTGATGACCATCAATACTGTATTTGGCAACAACGAAGTGGTGCCCAAAAGCCTCGACCTGGCCCGCGACCTCACGCCTGTTTCCGAATGGATGAATGGGATCAGTTCGTATTCCATGTGGTGGATTTTAATCCATCGCGACTGGTACCTGTATCAGGGCGATCTGGCTTATTTGAAAGAGCAAAAATCGTATTTAATCGCTTTGCTGGACAAGCTAACCAAGTATATTGATAAGGATAATAAAGAAAACCTGGATGGGGGCCGCTTTCTGGACTGGCCTTCCAGTGAAAACCCTGCCGCCGTTCATGCAGGTTTGCAGGCACTCTTAATCATGTCATTGGAAGCCGGAAGCGACCTGGTAGAAATTTTAGGGGAGCCAGACCTTTGCCAAAAATATAAGCAGGCAGCTAATCAATTAAAAAAGCATACCCCCGATCCCAACAATTCCAAACAGGCGGGCGCCCTGATGGCGCTGGCCGGATTGGTGCCTGCCCAGCAAGCCAATGAGGAAATATTAGCCGTAGATGGTGCCCAACGCATGTCTACTTTTTATGGCTACTACATCCTGGAAGCCCGGGCAAAGGCCGCAGATTATGAGGGCGCCCTGGACGTGATCCGCGAATACTGGGGCGGAATGCTGGACCTGGGCGCGACTACCTTCTGGGAAGATTTTAACATTGAACACAAAGCAGGCAGCGCCCGCATTGATGAGCTGGTGCCTGCCGGAAAGCACGACATTCATGGTGATTTTGGCGAATACTGCTACATCGGTTATCGCCACAGCCTTTGTCATGGATGGGCATCTGGCCCTACTACCTGGCTGACAGAACACGTACTGGGCATCAAAGTGATGGCACCCGCTTGTAAAAAAATCAAAATAGAACCGCACCTGGCCGATCTGCAATGGGTGGAAGGCACCTTCCCAACGCCTTACGGCATCGTGAAAGTGCGGCACGAAAAAACTGCTGACGGAGAGATCATGAGCGAAATTGAAGCGCCGGATGAAGTGGAAATTGTAGAATAATTGCTGAAAAAAAGAAAGATGATAAAATTCTTTTACCCTAACGAAAGAAATGCAGCCCAAGGAGGTTTGAAAAAAGTAGAAAGATTTCGCTTTCTGTGTGCTTTCTTTTTTCTTTTAATATCCTCCCACTTTTTACAGGCACAAACTGCCCAGCAACTCATTTCTTCTTCAAAGGCCGACACTTGGGTGGCTACCGATGCTTTAAGAAGGACCCTGCCCAATGCTGAAGAAACAGGTGCCCCAAAAGAAGACAAATTTGTAGGTATCTTTTATTTTATATGGCAGGGTGCCCACGGCTACGACCACCACTCTCAGGCACAGGCTGACGAAGGTGTGATGCCCAAACTGCCTTCCGACACAGTGAGTCCTTACAACATTCCCGAAATGCTCAGGGAAAAGCCAGAAAACCCGCAGTATGGCCCTATGCATGCCTTTCACTATTGGGCCGAACCTTATTTTGGCTATTCTCTGCCGGATGATGAATGGATCATCCGCAAACATGCCCAGCTTTTGTCCGATGCCGGGGTGGATGTGATCATCCTGGATGTTACCAATGCACATTTGTACCTGCCCCAGGTAAAAAAAATTGGGGAAGTATACCGGAAAATGCGGGCTGAAGGGCTTTCTACCCCTTCTATTTCCTTTCTCTTGAATACCGCCCACGTAACAACCGGGACCCGCCTCTATGAAGATTTTTTCGCCCAGAATTTATACAAAGACCTTTGGTTTTACTGGAAAGGAAAACCCTTGCTGCTTTGCAATCCGGAAGGCTTGCCCGAAGCAATGAAAGATTTTTTTACCCTCCGCCAGTCCTGGGCCTGGAGCGATCCGAAGGAGTGGTTTGGGGATGGCAAAGACAAATGGCCCTGGCTCGATCACTATCCGCAAGCGTATGGCTGGCATGCATCACCCGATAAACCCGAAGAAATAACCGTAAATGTGGCCCAACATCCCATCTCGAATATTGGCCGTAGCTTTCACGATGGCAAACAGCCTGCACCGGAAAATTTTGCTTCAGGCGAAGGTTTATGTTTTGCCGAACAATGGGAGCGTGCACTAGAAGTTGATCCTGAATTTGTGTTCGTCACAGGTTGGAATGAATGGGTAGCCATGCGCTTTGATGATGGATCAGCAAAAGATTTTTTGGGGAAACCTATTGAGAAAGGGGAAACCTATTTTGTGGATTTGTACAACGAAGAATACAGTCGCGATATCGAACCCATGAAAGGCAGCTTCGGAGATAATTATTATTATCAGATGGTCGCCAATATCCGCAAATTCAAAGGCAGCCGTGCCACGCCTATTATTGAAGCTAAACACACCATTAAAATTGACGGTAATTTTCAGGAATGGGCTTCCATTGCGCCGATTTTTTATGACGATCAGGGCGACGTAGCACACCGCAATCATCCTGGATGGGGCAGGATAGCCGCTTACACCAATACATCAGGCCGGAATGATATTACAGAAGCCCGGGTAGCGCAGGACGATGAGAATGTTTATTTCTATGTAAAAACAAAAGATCCGTTGACGGCCAATGCCGGGGAAGAATGGATGCACCTATATATCAGCCTGCCCAACGCAAACTTGCCCGATTGGGAAGGCTATCAATTTCTGATCAACCGCACCCAAAAGGGGCAAAATATTACTACGATAGAAAAATGCCAGGGAGGATGGCAATGGGATACAATCGCAGAAATTCCCAGAATGAGCGGTGATAAAGAACTGGAAATTCAAGTGCCCAAAAAACTATTGGGTATCAAAGGCAATGATTTTATCCTTGATTTTAAATGGACCGACCATGCCTCTTCCGATGGCAATATTATGCATTGGCTAGACCAGGGCGATGCAGCGCCTAATGGGCGTTTCCGGTACCGCTGTGTATTTAACAATAGCAATTAAATAAACAACCTTTAATAAATCCACAACACCTAAACCTTCTAAATATGAAAAACCCATTTTTACTATCAATTTTTAGAGGAAAGTACCTGTATTCGTGGGTATTTGCCGTATGTATTGGCTTCCCGGCTTTTTCGCAACAGGCCCAAACCATCACTGGCACAGTTACCGATGCTGATGGCGGGGGCGCTTTGCCGGGCGTAAACGTGCTGGTGCAGAATACCCAACAAGGCACCATTACCGATGTAAATGGAAACTATTCCATTTCTGCCTCCTCCTCCGATACCCTGATATTCACCTTTGTAGGCTATGAAAAGCAGGAAATAGCCGTAGGCAACCAGACCACTATTGAAATCGCGCTAACAGCGGATATTCAATCCCTAGACGAAATAGTAGTAGTAGCGTATGGTACTCAGAAGAAAGAAACCATTACAGGCTCTATTTCTTCCATCAAAACCAAAGAAATCAAACAAAGCCCGGCGGCTAACCTGGCGGTTACGCTGGCAGGCCGCTTACCCGGCCTCACCGCCATCCAATCGTCGGGTGAACCAGGCAGGGATTTGACAAGATTATATCTGAGGGGGCAGGGTACGGTAAACGGACAATCTCCTATAATCTTGGTAGATGGTGTGCCCAGGGACATTACCTATATTGACCCAAATGAGGTAGAGAGTGTAACTATTCTGAAAGATGCCTCTGCCACCGCCATGTTTGGGGTAAGAGGGGCCAATGGGGTAATCCTGGTTACCACAAAAAGGGGCGTCAACGGAAAACCGGAAATAAGCTTTTCAGCCCAATACGGGCTTACAGATTTTACCACATCCCCTTCCCAGCTAGGTGCGTATGACCATGCACGCCTGAAAAACGAGTCCTATGCAAATTATAACAGAAACAATAGCCTCAGCCCCGGCGACGACGGATACCTGGCCCCCTACTATTCTGACGAAGTGCTGGGCCATTACCGGCTGGGCGATAACCCAGAATTGTATCCTGACAATGACTGGTCAAAAATTTTGATGAAAAAATTTGTGCCCCAGACCCGGTATAACCTCAATATTACCGGAGGAGGCGAATATGTCAGATATTTCGTCAACGCAGGTGTCCTTGACCAGGGCGGGCAATGGGAAGTAGCAGAGAAAGACGATTATGACCCGTCCGCCTCTTTGAACCGTTACAACTTTCGTTCAAACATTGATGCTTTTCTGAATAAAAGCAAGACGTTAAAAACCTTTTTAAATGTGGCAGGCTATTTGGAAAAAGTGCGGTCTCCCGGCACATCGGTGCCCGGCGTAAATGCGTCAAATGCTGCCGGCAATACCCTTTTTCTTTTGGCGGGTATTTGGACCACACCCCCTGTGCAGGCTGGCCCCCTTACGCCCGATGGGGAGGTAGTTTCTACTCAGGAAGACAATCGCCCGGCTTACGGCGAAATCAACCGTACGGGATACATTACCGAAACCCGGAGCAATGTAATTGCTTCTTTCGGGTTGGAGCAGGATTTAAAATTTATTACCCCCGGCCTGAGTACCAAGTTCATGATGTCGTTTGACTCCCGGGCAAATTACAACCTGTTGCTCAACAGAAATTATGAAAGATGGGTGCGGGAAGTAGAGGGCGACTCTGTAATCTACAGAAGGCGGGATGCAGAAGAAAATACCAACCTTTCCTCAAGCACTTTTCACACCTTTGAATCTTACATGAATTTTCAGCTTTTCTTAAATTATGCCCGCACTTTTGGCAGACACGACGTAAGCGGATTGGTACTTTATCAGCAGGATGAACGCCTGCAACCCCAGAGTCCCGGAAATCCTACCGAATCCTGGTATTTGCCTTTCAACCTGATCGGTGTCTCGGCCCGTGCTACTTATAGCTTTGACAGCAAATATTTTGCTGAATTTAACATGGGCTACAATGGGTCAGAGCAGTTCTCAAAAGATAACCGCTTCGGCTTTTTTCCCTCTATCTCTGCGGGATGGCTCATTTCTAGGGAAAACTTTCTGCTCAATAATCCGGTATTGTCCCTGTTGAAAATCAGGGGTTCTTACGGCTTGGTGGGCAACGACCAACTGGGTGGCAACCGCTTTTTATACCTGGACAACATAAAAGTAGTGGGCGGCGGTTATACTGGTGGCGGAGGGCTTGGCCAGGGCCAGCGGGTCAATGAAATTGCACTGGGTAACCCTAACATCAGTTGGGAAGTGGCCAAAAAATTAAACGTTGGCCTGGAGGTTGGCTTGTTTGATGACCTCAATCTTTCTGTAGATGTGTTTCAGGAAGAGCGGGACAATATGCTCATTTACAGGCAAACCGTATCCGGCGTGTTTGGATATCCCGGCTCACTTCCCCCCCTCAACATTGGTAAAATGAAAAACCACGGTTATGAGATAGAGCTTAATTATTTCAAAAATGTCGGCAAAGATTTTTCTATCAATTCAAAGCTAAATTTCAACTATGCTAAAAACAAAGTAGAGTTTATAGATGAAGCTGTGAGGGCCGAAGATTTTGCTTACCCGTACAGGACCACGGGCTACTCTTTAGAGCAAAATTTTGGCTACGTTACTGATGGCTTCTGGAACAGCCAGCAGGAAATAGATGATTCGGAACTGTCATTTGTGGGCCTGCAGCCAAAACCCGGCGACTTGAAATTTATAGATGCCAACGAAGATAAGGTGATTGATGAGCGGGACGTGTCTCCTATTGGCTATTCCAGGGTCCCACAGTATACCTTCGGGGCAGCTTTTATGGTAAATGTCAAAAACCTAGACATCTCTCTTTTATTCCAGGGCGTGGCCAATGTTTCCAGGTACCTGTCTGGTTGGGGTGTGTTTGAAAATAACAATAATATATCCATGTACCGGGAGCGGATGTTGAATGCCTGGACGCCCGAACGCGTAGATGCCGGGGAAGAGATTGAATATCCTGCCCTGTCTGCCAGCACCTCCTATAGTCAGTCTGTCGGCAATTCATTTTGGCTCGAGAATACCAGTTTTGTAAGGTTAAAAAATGCAGAAATTGGATATACCCTGCCCCTGGACTGGAGCGAGAAAATAGGCTCAAATAATATCAGGTTCTATGCCAATGGATTGAACCTCATTACCTGGGATAAAATGAGAAATAAGGATTTTGACCCAGAAATAGAGGGCACCTTGACTTATCCTATCACCCGGGTTTTCAATTTTGGGGTAAACGTAACTTTTTGAAAATTAAGATTTTACACACATGAAAAAGATATTCATAATATTTCTCATCATTTTTATTATACAAGGCTGTGCGGATGAACTGGACATTACGCCTGACGGACGTACTTCCTTGGTAGATGTTTTTGATGACCATTATCAAACTGGCGCTTACCTGAATTCAGGTTACAGCTATATTTATCATCATGGTTTGCAATATTTTTTCTGGGCATTTCTGGCCGGGTTTTCTGATGAAGCCCATGATAATGATGCCCCGACCGAAAACCTTTCGCAAGTACAATGGTATAATGGTGCCTTAACGCCAACGACAAACCCCCTGGATTTTGCTTTTGCGGGCTGGAATGGCAACTATTACAATAGCAGCTGGCAGGGCATCAGGACAGCCAACGTTTTTTTGGCAAATATTGCGGAAGCCAATGTGAATAACGAGGCAGATCGGGCACAATGGACGGCAGAAGCCAAGGTACAGCGGGCGTATTATTATTGGGAATTAATCAAAAAGTATGGCGGTATGCCGATTGTTACCGAAGCGCTGGATATAAATACCGATTTTAAAAGCTTAGAGCGGTCCACTTTTGATGATTGCGTACAGTTCATAGTGAATGATTGTAAGGAAGCCATTGCCGAACCCGCTTTCCCCTGGCGTATTATTAATAATGAAGATAACCGGGGAAGGTTTACCAAAGCTGTGGCGTATGCCCTTATGTCCCAAGCCACCCTGTTCAATGCTAGCCCTTTGTGGAACCCTTCCAATGACGCAGCAAAATGGCAACAGGCAGCCCAAGTTTCCAAAGAGGCATTGGAAGCATTGGCTGCCAACGGATACGGTTTGGTGAGTAATTACGCTGATTATTTTATCTCAACGCCAGACCTGAGTTCTTCCCCTGCCGATACAGAAACTATCCTGGAGCTTAAGAACTCACCCGGTACGGGGCAGGTACATTTCTTAAATGGAATCCCGGGCGTGGCGGCTTTCAAAGCGGGTGCTACCCCATCGCAAGAGCTAGTAGATGCCTATGAAATGCAAAACGGGATGGCCCCGATCCTAGGTTATAGTGATGAGAAACATTTGAGCCCCATCATTAATACAGCCTCCGGATACGATGAGCAAAACCCTTATGAAAACCGCGATCCCAGGTTTTATGCCACCGTATTATACAATCAGGCATATTATGGCGACGTACAAGGCGCACCCCTCTATATTGAAAGCTTCGTGGATGGGTCGGCCGGAATCAGGAATGATGACAGAAGGTTTACCCACAATGGCTATTACCTGGGAAAATTTGTAAACCGGCAGCTTTTTGGAGGGGCCGGAGGCGCCGGAAAATGGAAACAATACCGGCTGGCTGAAATTTATTTGAATTATGCCGAAGCTGAAAATGAAGCCAATGGCCCCACGCAAGCAGCCTACAATGCAGTAAATATGGTCAGGACCAGACCTAGCGTAAACATGCCGCCCCTAAGCGGTTTAAGTCAGGAACAACTCAGGGAAAGGATCAGAAATGAGCGTAGGGTAGAACTTGCCTTCGAAGAAAACCGCTTTTGGGATGTGAGAAGATGGAAAATACTGAACGAGACGGACAGGCTTACCACCGGCATGCAATGGACAAAGGTAGGGGAAGAAGCATTTACTGTCAAAAGGATTATTGTAGATGAAAGACAATCTTATACAGACAGGTTTTTGGTCTGGCCTATTCCATCCAACGAAATATCAAACACAGGATTTGAACAAAACCCTGGATGGTAAAGCAAAAGCCTAGCAAGACTAAGTAAACAGTGGTAGAAAAAACAAAAAAACCTTCAAATTTCAGAATTTGAAGGTTTTTTTTAATCAGTGAACCTAAGATGCAGAGAGTGAGGCTCCTGAACATTGATTGTAAGTGTTTGTATGTCAATGAATTATAAATAATAAGTTGACTGGGGCACCGAACTATTTATATTACTTTGATGTGATTTAGAACCTCTTCTCTAGCATTTTAGTGTATTAAGGGATCAAGCTCACCTTCATCAGAAAGAGGTAAGTAGAAAATGTAACAAGCTCTCGAGCCCTATGATTTTTTTATTTTTGCTTTTCATCATTTTAAGGTTCTAATCGCGGCAAGATGATAAACCTGTTTATGACCCTCTATTTATCAATACTTTGCAACAAGTTATTTTGTTTGTTCAACGTTTAAAATGTAATAAAAAATGATAACTCGTATGAGTGAAAGAACAAATTTAAATATACTCAATATACGGTTGGAATACAGTAGATAGCTCAATTCCCAGTGTAAAGGTTTAATTATCACCTTGCAAGTACGCGAACCCCCCAATCTTTCAGATTGTTAAAATGTTTTTAATCAACTCTTCAGTGTAGCTTTGGAGAAGGTGTATTCAGGGATATCCAGATCAAATTTGACCTCAACGAGTATAAATACTGTGCCTTTTCCTTCTTTAAGCATTCTATGTAAATAACAGTTTTGGGGTACCAGTGACCACCATTTTTTCCCACATATTTCAAGGTTGTCTTCTTTATCAACTGCTCACTTCTGGGGACAACTCTTCCTTAAGGGGCACAAAGCGTTCCTGGTCTACCCCAACCTATGTCAAAAAAATGTAAAAAAATTTAGGGTAGAAAGGAAGTGTACAAAATCGCAATGCTGAATTGACTTTCACCGTCCTTTTCAGCACATTGTAATTGAAGGAATGCTTTTGTTTTGCAATGCCAAACTACTACCACCACTTGAATGAAAATCACCAACCGACATAATAGCTTCCAAGATACAGAGCCTCATATGGTCCTCTTAAAGGATATATCAGAGCAAGTTGGGGAGGTTTCAGGCCATGCTTTTATGCGGGGAGATGAGTCAGCGTATGCCCAGCTCTATGAGCGGTACTTTCCTGATTTATACAACTACGGGGTAAAGCTGTGTGGTGAGCCTGATTATGCTAAAGATTGTATCCATGATCTGTTCATAGATCTATGGAAACGACGTAAAAAATTACAAAACGTCAGTTCAGTAAAGCCCTACCTATTCAAAGCTTTAAGAAACATTATCCTAAAAGCACAAACTCGCCAGCCTTTCTTTCAGTCGGTAGATGTAGCCTATCATTTTGAGATCCAGCCCTCCTCAGAGACCGCTCTAATCAATCAGCAAATGGATCAAGCGCAGCAGCAACAATTGTATGCGGCACTTAATACACTGACCCAGCGACAGCGAGAGGTAGTGTTTCTAAAATTCTACAGTCAGCTCACCTACGATGAGGTAGCTTCTGTATTAGGCATTTCTACCAAAGCCACCTACAAGCTGATGGCACGCGCTATTGATATTTTACGCCAAAAGATAGTTCCTCTGGTTTGGTGGGCGAGTTTAATCTCATCAATATCCCGCTTTTGAATAGATTTACAGGCAAAAATAACTTATTACCATAATACCTAAGGACTAGGAAGTCCTGCCGTTTCTTGGATTCACTTATACAATTATTGTTTCATTTGTATTTTGAATATCCTGCTACCTGTTCAATAAGAATGTAGCTATTAGGTTTAACTAATTCAATGATAAGTTACTAGATATAAAAGGGTTCGTTGTAATTTTCTCAACTCATTGATATTTAAGGTAGTCTTATCATGAAAATTCCATAGTAATAAAAAATAATTGATTAAAGATGGGGTAAAATTGCGCGGGTGAGTAACATATATATAAAGCCCAGCAATCTGCTTAACCCATGAAGTATACCGATTTTACAACTTCCGATTTCGTAGCTGACCCTTTCTTCCAGCAATGGGTACTCGCTCCGGACCCTATGTCGGATACCTTTTGGAAAAAATGGCAAGAAGAACATCCTGATCATCAAGTAGAGATAGAGCAGGCAATATTACTGATCCAGGGGGTGAAGTTCATACCCAATTACCCAAATGGACAAGAGTTTCATGAGGTATGGCAAGAAATTGCTACAAACCGACATAGCGGTCATTATAAAGTGAAACGTTCGGCAAGCACGGATTATCGTTGGTATGTTGCCGCTTCTTTGTCTTTGTTAGTATTGCTGAGCTTCTGGTGGATACAGGTGCCAACGCATAGTCCCTTAGTGAAAGTCTATCAAACTGACTACGGCGAAAAACAAGAAGTGACCCTGCCAGATGGCTCTTCGGTGATATTAGGGGCTAATTCTCAACTGTATTATCCCCGATTTTGGGACGAACAAAAGCCACGCCTAGTGACCCTTGAGGGGGAAGCCTATTTTTCCGTAACACACCAAGCCAACGATCAGAAATTCATCGTCCGGTCAGGTGAGGTAGAGATTGAGGTGCTCGGGACTAAGTTTAACGTCAATAATCGCCGAGGAGAGAACCGTGTACTGTTGGAAGAAGGAAGTATTCGGCTCGATGTTTCCAAAGTAGACCCGCTCTCCACCCAAGCTCCCCGTATCTTAATGGAGCCCGGTGAAATGGTACAAATTGACGATCAATGAGTTATCAAGAAGGCTGTCAACCCTACCCCTTACGTTTCCTGGACGCAGAACATCCTGGTTTTCAATCAGGCAACCTTGAGAGAAATCATACAGCTTATTGAAGATCACTACGGCTACACTGTGACCACCCGGGACCTAGACATTGATGAACTCGTTTTCACCGCTGAGTTGCGCAGCACTGACTTGTCTATTGTTTTACACTATTTATCTGAAGTATTTAACCTTAATGTCACCCAAGATGATGATGAGATCACCCTAACCCCCAGGAACTAAACGGTCAAAATAGCCTCTTTCACACAAGATTTAATCAGTGCAGTGGCAGAGATATAATCACTATTCATACAACCTAGAACTAATCAATTATGCTTAATCAGCTACAAAATTGCAAGCGAATACTACTATTGTGGGTAATAGGATGGGGGTGCCCCATATTCCTATTGGCGCAGCAACAGCCGCTAGCATCTGCGCAACCTTTTGTCCTTGACATTCATCAAAAGAAAATGTTGAGCCTGGAAAAAGCGCTGGAACAAATCAAGCAGCAGTATCAGGTCACTTTCGGGTACCAGGAGGACTTGATTCGAGGAAAGCAAGTCGTAGTAGCCAACTTGGAGAAAAAAAGCCTGAAACAAGCGTTGGACCTAATTCTAAGCCCTCACGGGCTGGACTACAAACAGCTTGACTCCGTACATTATGTAATCAAATTACTCCTACGATCACAACCTAACAAGCTTCCGCGACGATCTATAGACATTCATGCCAGCGCGCTTCCCCCGGTTATGGAGGCTACCCTGAACCATGCTCTACCCATAAGATTGCAGGAGAATTTAATAGAAATAAATATTACCGGTCAAGTGACTGATTTGACTACCGGTGTTGGACTGCCCGGAGTCAATGTTTTGGTAAAGGGCACCAGCATAGGGACAGTTTCGGATGTAGAAGGAAATTATAGCCTAAGTGTAAACGATACCGCAACGCTTGTATTTACCTCCATAGGATATATCACCCAGGAAGTTTCTATTGATGGAAGGTCAGTGATTAATTTAGCCATGGAAGAAGACATCAAAAGCCTGGAGGAAATTGTGGTGGTTGGCTACGGTACCCAGAAGAAACTTAACCTCACCGGAGCAGTCAGTGCCATTCAGAGTAAAGACTTACAAAACCGGCCCATCACCAGCGCCAGCCAAGCCCTGCAAGGGATGCAGGGGGTTTATATTAATCAAGTGGGAGGTCAACCGGGCAACGATGCAGCCACGATTAGGGTTCGGGGTGTGGGTACATTGAACAATAACAACCCACTGGTGCTGGTCAACGGCATAGAATTTCCGATCAATGATTTGAACCCCAATGACATTGCCAGCATTACTGTACTAAAAGACGCTGCTTCAGCGGCTATATATGGTTCCAGGGCTGCCAACGGTGTAGTGTTAGTGACCACCAAACAAGGTTCTGAAACAAGTGGCATCACTTATTCCAATTCCTTTGGCCTGCAACAGGTTATCTCTCTTCCCAAAGTTGTAAAGGACCCCATCCGTTGGATGAACCTATACTCTCAGGCACAATTAAACTTTGGAACCAGCGAAAACGCCCTGGTTTTCCCCCAATCATTAATTGATGAATACCAATCAGGTATGCAAGCCGACCCGTTCACTTATCCGAACAACGACTGGTACGACATCATGTTTGACCCCGCCTTTATGCAGGAACATAACCTGAGATTTAATGGGGGAAGCAAAAAGTCTTCCTATTCGCTTTCGTTGGGTGTCCTCGATCAAAATGGCGTACTTAGGAGTACCGACGCAAACCGATACAATGCTAACTTTACGCTTAATTCTGAAATGAATAGCAGAATCTCTATCGGGGGCACATTTAACTTTTCGTACAAAGAGCGCGATGAACCGGTGGTAGGGATACCCGAAACCATTCAAATGATTTATAAGGCTCAATCGTACCATCCTACTTACTTAGAAGATGGAAATTACGGGATGAACTTTTTTGACATTCCCGGTCACCGCAGGTTTCGGCATCCTCTTGCGCTCACCGATGAGGGCGACACGGATATCAATAATCTAAAATTGTTTCTTAATACCTTTGCCGAAGTCCGGTTGCCCTTAGATGTGATGTACAAATTCAACGTAGGGATTACCAGTGAAAAAGAAAACCGAAAGATATTTACGCCACAAATTACTTTGTACGACGCCAAAACCAAAGAACCCACGCAGATTCAGGCGGGTGGTAATCCTTTCGTTACTTTTGGGAATCAACAACGCGGGGTAGACCAGCGCAACGCTGAGTCCTTGAATCTCACTATATTCAATACCCTGAAGTGGAATAAGTCATTTACAGACCGGACGGAGCTTTCAATTTTGCTAGGGACCAGCTACGAAAATTTTAGCAATAACTTTTTCACTGCCGCCAACGAAGGTTACCTTAGTAATGATCTATACGAGCTAAACGCCGGTAGTACCAACCCTACAGTGTCAGGTACTTCTACCGAATCCAGCCTGATATCTTACTTCGGACGGGCAAACTATGTGTTGAACGACAAGTATCTTTTTGAAGCCAACTTCCGTTACGATGGTTCTTCCCGTTTTGCTCAAGGGAACCAATGGGGTTTCTTCCCTTCCCTATCTGCGGGCTGGCGTATTAATGAAGAAAACTTTTTAAAGAACATAGAATGGCTGGATCAACTTAAAATTAGGGCTTCGTGGGGCCAACTAGGAAACGAACGAATCGGCCTCTTCCGATACTTAGATTTAATAGCACCAGGGCAGGATTACATCTTCGGGGGCACCCTCAACCCTGGCACTGCTGTATTGGTAGACAATGATGATGCCATCACCTGGGAGACGACTACGATTTCAAATCTAGGCATAGATGCTAACTTTTTTGGCGACCAACTGTCGGCTAGCTTAGAATATTTTGTAAAAACCACTGACGACGTGCTTAGGCCAGTAGGCATTCCTTCTCAGGTCGGAGCGCTCGGTGGCCCCATCAGGAATATCGGGGCGATAGAAAACGCTGGTATTGAAGTGGCTCTGGGATACCGCCGTAGGGTAGGGGATTTTAGCTACGATGTGTCGGGTAGTTTGACCTATATTGACAATAAGGTGGTTGATCTGGACAGGGAGATTATTCTGGACGATTTTTCTTCGGATGGCCGGGGCCCTTTTAACGTCACCCAAGAAGGGCAACCCATTAACCAGTTTCTGCTCTACCAGGCCGATGGCTTGTTTCAGTCGCAGGAAGAAATTGATGCCCATGCTGATCAGGGTTCCGATACGCGCCCCGGATATATCCGATTTAAGGACTTGGACAACAACGGCGTCATTAATCTCAATGACCGAAGAGCAGTAGGAAATACGATTCCAAAGTATACTTACTCTTTTAACATCAATTTAACGTACAAAAACCTATCACTGCGCACTTTTTGGCAAGGGGTTGAGGATGTACAAACCTATAATAACCACGTCTCTGGGGTTCCTTTTTGGTTCGGCACTTCCTTGCCGGTGGGCTGGGCCAATGACTCCTGGACCCCTGAAAAACGGGACGCAAGTTTTCCTATCCTTACCCGATATCAAGATACACAGACTACCCTGTTTAGGCCCAGCGATTATTGGCTGCTAGACGCCTCCTATCTTCGCTTGAAGAATATTCAATTGACCTATAACTTTTCGCCGCAAATCGTGAACCGGCTGGGGATGAACACGCTATCTGTTTTTTGCAACGCCCAGAACCTACTTACTTTCACCCCGCTGAAGGATTTTGATCCGGAAACGGATTTGATTGGTAATGACTTCTTCAATTATCCGTCAACTAAAATCTATACACTTGGCCTGAACGTATCATTTTAAATCCAACTACCATGCATAGACTACTATATATTTTCATCTCATGCTTTGTACTTTTCTTATTGGAGAGTTGCTCTGAAGACCTGCTCAATTTAGAACCTGCCGACCAAAGCAGTGTTGAGACCTTCTGGACCTCGGAAGATAATGCAGCATCAGCGCTCACCGGTTGTTATGAACCGTTGATCGGCCCATACCGGGGCGAAGGTGCCTGGTTGTTAAAACTTGAGGACATTACTCCGAATGCTTTTGAAATTGACGACGGCAGTGGTGCTTCTTCCATAGCCAGGGGAGATAATAACCCTACACTACCACTTGTCAACTCCCGGTACAGTGCATCTTATGAAGGAATTGGCCGGACCAATACCCTGTTGGCTAACATTGATGCCGTCCCGATGAACGAAATGCTAAAAAACCGCTTCAAAGCAGAAGCCCGTTTTTTGCGGGCATTTTATTACCACAATCTGGTGGAGTATTACGGAGGGGTACCTTTAATATTAGACCCTCCCAACAATAATACGCAAGGTCAGTTGCCCCGCAACACAAAGGCGGATATACTGTCGGTTATCAATGACGATTTGGATGTTGCCGCCGCTGGGTTGCCTGTTGCCTATTCAAGTACCGATCAGGGAAGGGCTACCAAGGGAACGGCATTGGCCTTAAAGGCTCGTTCCGCTCTTTATAACGGAGATTGGTCGGAAGCCCTGTCAGCGGCTCAATCGGTCATCGATCTCAACGAATACTCTCTGTTCCCTGATTATCGCGGAATATTTCTTCTGGAAAATGAACGCAACAGTGAAGTGATTTTTGATGTTGAGTTCCAATTTCCCGAAGTGACCAACAATTATCACGAGCTGTTTCAGCAAGGCAATGTATTGAAAGATTTGGTGGATGCTTATCTGGTGACCGACGGACAACCCATTACCATTTCTGATCTTTATGACCCGGAAAATCCCTTTGCCAATCGTGACCCTCGCTTGTCCCAGACATTGATCACTATTGGGTCGACCTTCAATGGTAAATTAGTAACCGGTGACGAATTGTTTGCCGATCTTACCGGATATGCCTATAAGAAATACACCTACTTTTTAGACGATGAAGTGAGGTCGGCTCCCCAGCCAAACCAATCCGAAACCAATCCGATCCTGATTAGGTATGCAGAAATGTTGCTGACTGTGGCTGAGGCAGAAAATGAACTAAATGGGCCAACAGCCCGGGCCTATGAAGCTATTAATCAAATTAGAAACAGGATAACAGTAGATATGCCAGATGTTACCCCCGGCTTAAGTCAGGAGGCATTCCGGGAGGTACTTCGTCGTGAGAGAAGGGTTGAATTTGCAGGCGAAGGGTTGTATTATCAGGATATCATTCGGTGGCGTACCGCCGAAGTTGTAATGAATACCGATGGCCTAGATCAAAACGGAAACGTGATTGAAAGAAGAAGTTTTGATCCGGCAAAAGATTATGTGTGGCCCCTGCCGGACCGGGACGTTTTGTTAAATCCTAATTTAGAGCAGAATTCAGGATACTAATTTAAAAATACTTTACATCAAAATTCGGTAAAAACATGAATGTGTTCAAGAAATCACTCCAAATGGGTTTTGCATTACTGCTTTCACCTTTGTTTGGTTATACGCAGACTACAGTACAAAAGCCAAACGTAATCGTCATCATGACTGATGATCAAGGTTCTATTGATCTTAACGCTTACGGTGCTACCGATTTACACACCCCTAATATGGATAGGCTAGCCAAAGAAGGGGTTCGGTTCACCCAGTTTTATGCGGGCGCACCAGTATGCTCTCCGTCCCGCGCAGCTCTTCTTACCGGTAAAACCAACTTACGCGCTGGTCTTCCCAGCAATGTCCCCATCCCCGAGCGCGCTGAGGCTAGCGGACAATACGGATTGCCGACAGCGGAGATCACCATAGCTGAAATGCTCAAAAAAAACGGATATCATACAGCTTTGATTGGAAAGTGGCACCTCGGCCATCGTGAGGAAAATCTTCCCAATGCTCAAGGCTTTGACTATTTCTTCGGACACCAAAGGGGCTGCATTGATAACTACTCTCATACTTTCTATTGGGACGGACCCAACAAGCACGATCTATACCGAAACTCGGAAGAAGTCTATTATCCCGGCCAGCACTTCACGGATTTGATGGTTAAGGAAGTAAAAGAGCTCATCACAAAGACAAAGGATCAGCCTTTTTTTATATACTGGGCATTTAACGCTCCCCATTATCCCTATCAGGGTACCCCAAAGTGGTTAGACTACTACCAGGATTTACCCACCCCCCGAAAAGAGTACGCCGCTTTTGTTTCTAATACTGACGAAGCCATTGGCAGTGTGCTAGATGAGCTTGACCAGGCTGATCTGTCAGAAAATACTATCATCGTTTTCCAATCGGATCATGGACATTCCCTTGAGGAACGTGCTTTCTGGGGCGGAGGAAATGCCGGGCCTTACCGGGGGAGTAAATTTAGTATGTTTGAAGGGGGTATTCGCGTACCCGCTATAATTCGTTACCCGAAAGTGATCCCTGCCGGTGAGGTGCGTGGTCAGCTAGCTACAGAAATGGACTGGTTCAGTACAATCGCAGAGCTTACAGGGGCAACCGTTACCGAAGAGGTGGATGGCAAAAGTCTCATGCCAATTATACAGGACAACCATGCACCATCGCAGCACAATGTAGTATTCTGGCAGGTAGGCACCTATGATGATCCCCGTGCGCAGTGGGCCGTTCGTGAAGGATCTTGGAAATTGATCGGAAATGTAAAGGAGCCTTCAGGGCAGGGTAAGGAAAACAACTTACCCCCGTTGTTTTTGTCCAATCTGGAAGAAGATGTGTCTGAGCAGAACAATATTGCTGAGTCTCATCCAAAGAAGGTACAGGAACTTTTGAAGTTGCACAAGGATTGGATACATACCATACGTTCGGAAGTTGGTAAATAGGGGATACTCAAAAAACAACATTTAAGCTTTGGGTTCTACTGAAATGTGATGGTTTAGACAGACAGCAGACTTGCTTAGGCCATAGATGTGTCCGTCTATGCGAGCGGGTGAAATTCTCGGTAGACGTAAAAATCTTAAAGTCAATTTGACAAGTACTAGACCATGTTGACAACGCAGGAAGAATTACGAATTTCCAGTCAAAAGACTATGCGCCGACACGAATTACGGGAAGATCAATGGCAGGTGACAGTTGCCGTGCCATTGCCCCTTACTGCCGGGTAAGGTAGGTAGTACGGGAAGAAGTGGTGAATAACCGCCTATTTGTTCACGCCACACTATGGATAGCTCGTGCGGCGCTCCTTGCAGTTCCGGGTAAGCAGAGCAGGCCAGGACCGGTTTCATTTTTAGGTAGCAGGCTTTTTCATTATATTGCCCCCAAAACCTAAGAACCCTGGGTTCATATACTTAAAGGGACAGAATTCTCAATAGGAATGAAGGAACTTTCGTCACTACGATATTTCCAATAAAAAGAAAGCTTTGATCGCGGAGCATCATTTCATAATTAACATTTCTCGGGGTGGCGATCAATAGAAACATAGTCCTCATTATCGATATACTGTCGGATGTATTCATCTAACCCGACATCATTTTTCTCCGTAATATACCTGGTGAAAGAGAGCACCGATTTACATTGCTACTCGGCCGATCAATTCTCATATTTTGCATTCCTTTCCGCATATTATCGGGCAACCCTTCGAGCCATTCGTAATAGTTCTTTTCAGTAGCATCAAACTCCCTGAACCGCTGATGATAGAGATAAGTAAGATTTCCATAGGTAAACATAAGTTCATCAAACCGGCTTTTAACTGCGGTGGATGCCCGTATTGTAACCGGGCTGTGAATATATGGATAACCTTATCAGGTTACCCACATATTCACACAGTAAAAGAAACAACCGGGCGGAGGCCGCTCTCAAGATACAGGGCGGCGGTCGTGATAGATGTTTTGACATCAAGATAGGCCAGAT
>JBBSOG010000051.1:0-18637 GCA_038259985.1 Cytophagales bacterium | reverse complement strand
ACTCGTGCATGTATTTGGTAAGATAGCTGCTGCCTGTTTTGCCCTAACTCTCTACCCTTGATTCGCATTGTTTATTAAAACCTACTTCTTTCAGTACTGCACAGGTTAGTAAAATTTTTAATTTTTCAGTGAGGTAAAATAAATCTTCACCTTTCAACGCTTTTTTCTCCAATCTTTTATCATAATGAGTATAATAGTTTCTACTATTTTTCACCTGCTTAATGAAAATCCCCGGATCAGGGATTATTTTTTTGGTCATGCTATTTTCAACCTCATGAATAATTTGCTCAATCCTTTTATGTAGAGAAGGCTCATTACTGAAGTTTAACTTTTCTTCCAACCACTCCTTATGATTATCACCTACTCGATCAATAATTTCAGTGATCATAGCATTATGTTCTTTCTTTGGCTTTACAAAGTTATTTCTAAATCTTCTGTGAAAGGTCTCTAACCCTTGCGCTAAATTCAAAAACCTATTTTCGTTGAAAAAAGTAGCGTTATAAAAACTCTCAAGGAGCAAATCTGTGACTGGATCTATTTTTTCCTTTAGCTCAAACCACTTCTGTATAATTTGCTCAAAGCTGGTATCTATATCCTTATATCCGAATAAAAATTCATGAGCCTTTTTTGGCTTTAGAATCTTGAGATACCTTGGTTTGTAGTAAAGTTTAAAGGATTTCGGAAAATCTTTATCCTTGAAATTGTAATTAAAAAGTTGAACAGAAGTTGGATAAACACCTGAAAAGCAGCCTAGGGTAAGAAAATGCTGAAAATGAGTCAAATCAGCTAATGTAGTTTTCAACGGTTGGAGTTCTTCTGAATTATCTAATTCTAATGAAGCTTCCTGCTTGATTATTACTTCATGTACTGTGTTAATAATAGGGGTTGAATAACCAAAATGAAAGGCTCCTTTTCGTTTTGCATCTATTGTAAACATGATACTTTCTGGTTGCTCATAGTGCAAATCAACTTTACCTTCTTCAGTAGCGTTGATTTCAAACCCAGATATTCTAAGCCATTCATCCAAACAATTGAAATTACATATTACCTTATTAAATTTTAATTCTTCTTCTTCCTTGAATAAGCCGTCCACTATAATAAATTGAACGTTGAAGTTTGACTTCTTGCTCCTATGAAATTGTGTACAATTGTATAGTGTAACATCTTTTCCTGAAGATGTTTTTCCAAGTAGAATTTTATGGTTGAATAACCCTCCTATAAATTTTCTGTCAAAATTCCCATCAAGTTCCAGTTCTGATCCTTTTGCTGCATCAAATGAAAGCTCTCCACTTAGTGAATTACCTTTATCGTTTGGTAAATACCAATCTCCCCTGTATGTAAAAGCTTCCATTTTATTTCTATTGATAATTAATTAGCTCCTAAAATTCTGATAAATGAAAAGTTAATAATTTGCGAATGCGATCGCAAATTATTATGATTACTTGCGATTGTATTCGCAAATTATGATGAAATGAGTGATTACAATTTCTTCTGTAATCTTTATTCATCTCCCGAAAATTCGTTTACGCGATAAATGTCCTGTGCCTGTAAAAGGCATTATGGATATTTCTCAGCAAAAAGGAGGGGCAAAAACTGGCATGACTGCGGAAAAATCAAATATTCAACCAATACGTCAGTTTCACGATCAGGGCGCGGTTCTTTACGTCAAAGTTGTTGATACGATCGTGGATGTCATAGACATAATTATCGGTATACACAATGAAAAGATCGGACACCGGCTTGAAGCGCCACTGAAAACGGCTGTTGACATTGATGTTATCAAACTGGCTGTTATACTGGACAAAAGTAGTGAAGAAAACACTTTTGCTAAAGGTAAGGTCTAGGCGAGGACCGATCAGAAAGAGGTTAGCACTGGTGTAAGGTTCTTCCAGTTTGACCCGGCTGTAAGTCATGTCCAAGGAAAAAAGCCCGTAAGGTTGTGCCCGGTAGCTGAAGGTGCCTTTAAAATAGTTGAGAATACCATCGTAATATTCACCTTGTATGGTTTCTAGGTCATAGAAAAAAGTTTTTCGCCGATCTGATTTGTATACGATATTGATACTATTCATCTTAAAATCTTCTCCGGTCACAAAGGCAAAGCCTTCCCTGCTGGGCCTGAATGGCGCGAAGAGATAAACATAATCATTGAGAAAAGAAGTAGTTAGCTCGCTGGTATTGGATAGGATAAGTTCATAGAAAAAGCGAAAGTTAGCATCCGTCATCCCAATGTCATCATTCCACCAATGCTGGTACTCCAGACCAGGGCCATGACTTACGATCTTCTTTGATTTTGGGAAGAAGCGGTATGCCACCGAGGGCATGATACGGTTGAAACCTGTGCGGGGTACAAAACCTACTTCAGCGTTAAAGTTTTCCCCTACCATTTGGTGTAGCCAACTGATATCCCAACGTAAGGTGCTATATATCAAATTGGCCCCGTGGGTAAAAGTATTCTTGGGGTTTACCGGATCAAATGTGCGATGATAATAGAATTTACCGTTCCAGGTATTGTTGGCGGAAGCCATATTATAATCCAGTCCCAGCAGGCGATTATAGTTACCAGATTGCAAAGTAAAATCCTCCGTTAATGTATCCGTAAGTGACTGTTTGTTAATGGCGATAAATGATAAGTTTGAGCGTTTGAACATGCGACGTTGTACGGCGCCAACAGTATAATTCAGGCTGGGCAGGTTGATTTTCTCATCCTCTCCAGCCTGCATGTTCATCATTCCCACCCGCCAATTACGGTTAACCCGGCCACTCAGGCGGGCACCAAAGCGAATGGGGTTTTGTACATTTTGCCCGGTAGCGGAGTCAATAGCGACCCCAATGCGACGGGAAAAGAAAGGGCGGGCGTTTTCCATCCCGAAGTTGGCAAAAAGGTCAGCGTTTTCCAGAAAGAACTGCCGCTTCTCTGGGAAAAAGATCTCAAAACGGTCCAGGTTAGTCACTTGCTCATCTACTTCTACTTGGGAGAAATCAGGGTTAACAGTTAAGTCCAGATTGAGTGAAGAAGTGACAGCAATCTTAGCATCCCCACCAATGCTCAGATTCTTCTCGGTCGGTGTACCTTCCCGATGGTTACGGTTAATTCCTCCGGCCACGAACGGGATGAGGGAAACATTGGCGCCGGGTTTAGCCAATGGTACGTCCCACAAAAGCTTACCCGAATGCGCCAGCGAATACAAGCGAAAATTACGAGGGATATGGCTCCAAACTGCCTTTTCATTGGTATGGCTGTCAAGGCGGTAAAAGTTCACCAACCATTCCGTACTTCCTTCTTCATAGCGAAGTGTTTTGAAAGGTATAGCTACTTCCGCTGTCCAATAATCATCAAATATCTTGGCTGCGGAGGACCATTTATTATCCCACGATAAGTCAAAATCCTCCTCAAGCGAACCTCCATTGGCAATGAGCCCTTCCCGCTGCACACCGAAAGGGTTTAAGCCAAAGGAAAAGGCGTTGGACTGATCCTGAAAAGTATCAAAGTTAAAGGTGATGATATCATTTCCTGAACCCCGGAAATCGCGACGGAGGGAGGGAGTGACATAGTAAATATCGTTATTCTCAGAAGTATTATAGCATTTGGCAAAGATGTAAACAAACTCATCATCGTAAGTCATCCTTATTTCTGTTTGCACGATGGACAAAGAGGTATCCATCGGAAAATTCTGCCAGAAATTTTTGGCTATGTTAGCTTTTTGCCAAACATCCTCGTCCATGATTCCGTCCAGGCGGATAGATGATCGGGTTTTGCCTACCTTGAGGCAAGGCCGGTCTATGTTTTCCTGACTGAAAGCGGATAAACAACATGAAAGAATAAAAAATAAGGTGTAAAGGCAAATTTTATTCATTCATACGAAATATATGTGTAAAATGTAAAATTAAATTTGGAGAGAAGTCAAAATAACAGGCGAACATACAAAGTAAATTTTTATAAAGCCACTTCAACATTTTATTAACTGATGTTAAAACTTCGTTTTATAGTGGGTTTCATTTATTTCCCGACTTTTATCTACTAAATTCGCAGCCAAATTAATTTTGCGTTTCCAAATTATAAAATTTCAATAACAGTGCAGCTTGCATAAAAGAGTGTAAATTTTAGCTGAAACTTTGAACTTGTAACTTTAAACTTAAAACCTATACCCATCCATGCCAAGAGATCATAGTATCAAATCGGTTCTTATTATTGGCAGCGGCCCCATCATTATCGGGCAGGCCTGCGAATTTGATTATTCTGGCTCACAAGCAGCGCGTTCATTAAGGGAAGAAGGGATTGAAGTCACCCTCATCAATTCTAATCCGGCGACTATCATGACCGACCCGGTAACAGCAGATAATATATATTTGAAGCCGCTGGAAAAGAAATATATTGTAGAAATTCTGGAAAAACACCAAATAGATGCAGTCTTGCCCACCATGGGAGGACAAACTGCCCTCAATCTAGCTATTGACTGCGAGAAAGCAGGCATCTGGAAGAAGTATAATACCCGCTTGATTGGTGTAGATATTAATGCCATAGAAACTACTGAAGACCGGGAAAAATTCCGCCTCAAAATGAAAGAACTGGATGTGGCGGTGTGCGATGGCAACACGGCAACTTCCTTTTTGCAAGGAAAAGAGATTGCGCAGCGCATCGGTTTTCCTCTCGTGATTCGTCCTTCTTATACTTTAGGTGGATTTGGAGGCGGGTTTGTGGAGAAAGCGGAAGATTTTGAAAAGGCACTCACGCAAGGATTGCATGCCTCTCCTATCCATGAAGTACTGGTGGAGAAGAGCATCCTGGGTTGGAAAGAATATGAGGTAGAACTGATACGCGATAACATCGGCAACATCATCATTGTATGTTCTATTGAGAACTTTGATCCGATGGGCGTACATACCGGAGACTCTATCACAGTAGCCCCTGCCATGACGCTACCCGATACCGTCTATCAGGAAATGCGTGATCTGTCCAAAAAGATGATCAACGGCATCGGCCAGTTTGCTGGAGGCTGTAATGTACAGTTTGCGGTGAATCCTGAAGACGATTCCATTATAGGTATTGAGATCAATCCCCGGGTATCCCGATCTTCTGCTTTGGCTTCTAAAGCCACCGGATATCCTATTGCTAAGATAGCGGCCAAGCTCGCCATTGGTTACAATCTGGATGAACTGAAGAACCAGATTACCGGCAGCACTTCCGCTTTCTTTGAACCGGCGATTGATTATACAATCGTAAAGATCCCCCGCTGGAATTTTGAGAAATTTGCTGGGGCAGATCATCGGTTGGGCTTGCAGATGAAAGCGGTTGGCGAAGTGATGGGCATCGGCCGTACCTTTCAGGAGGCTTTACAGAAAGCCTGCCAGTCGCTGGAAATTAAGCGAAATGGCTTGGGTGCCGATGGAAAAGAAGAAACCAACCAAAAGGTCATCCTGGAGAAACTGGAGCACCCCACCGGAGACCGCCTATTTCGGATTTATGATGCATTCAAATTAGGGATTTCTTTTTCTACCATCCAGAAACTAACCAAAATTGACAAATGGTTCTTGGTGCAGATAGAGGAGTTGATAGAACTGGAAAAAGAAATAGAAAAGTATACACTGGACACCATTCCTAAAAGCCTGATGATGACTGCTAAGCAGAAAGGCTATGCTGACCGACAGATCGCCCATTTACTAGACTGTTTGGAGAGTGAGGTTCATGAAAAGCGGAAAGAAATGGGGATTCAGCGGGTATATAAATTGGTAGATACCTGCGCGGCCGAGTTTGAAGCTAACACACCTTATTATTATTCTACATTTCAGGAAGAAAATGAATCTGTTTCTTCTGACCGTAAGAAAATCATTGTCCTTGGTTCTGGCCCCAACCGCATCGGACAGGGCATTGAGTTTGACTATAGTTGTGTGCATGGGGTTTTGGCGGCCAAGGAATGTGGCTACGAAACCATCATGATCAACTGCAACCCGGAAACAGTCTCCACTGACTTTGACATTGCCGATAAGCTCTATTTTGAGCCGGTGTTCTGGGAGCACATTTACGACATCATCCAACATGAGAAACCGGAAGGCGTAATTGTACAACTTGGCGGGCAAACAGCCCTCAAACTTGCGGAAAAATTAGACCGTTATGGTATCAAAATCTTAGGCACCAGCTTTGATGCCCTGGATTTGGCTGAGGACAGAGGCCGTTTTTCTACTTTATTAAAGGAAAATGATATCCCTTATCCGCAATTTGGCACTATCACTGATGCAGAATCAGCGCTAGAACTTTGCAAAGAGATCGGTTTTCCCTTGCTGGTTCGCCCTTCTTATGTACTGGGTGGGCAAAGTATGAAGATTGTAATCAATGAGAAAGAACTAGAAGAGCATGTAGTAGAAATTGTGAAAGAGATGCCCGGCAACCAGATTCTGCTAGACCACTTTCTGGAAGGGGCCATTGAGGCCGAAGCTGATGCGATCTGTGATGGGGAAGAAGCCTATATTATTGGGATTATGCAACATATAGAACCGGCTGGTATCCACTCCGGTGATTCTTATGCGGTATTACCTCCTTATAATTTGGGTGACCTGATTGTTCGGCAAATAGAAGTGTATACCAAAAAACTGGCGCTGGCGCTGGGTACGGTAGGTTTAATTAATATTCAGTTTGTGATCAAAGACGATAAAGTGTACGTGATTGAGGCCAATCCACGCGCTTCGCGCACGGTACCTTTTATATGTAAAGCTTATCAAGAGCCGTATGTTAATTATGCCACTAAGATAATGCTGGGCGAGAAAAAGGTAAAAGATTTTACTTTTAATCCGGTCAAGAAAGGCTATGCCATTAAAGAGCCGGTCTTCTCTTTCAACAAATTCCCGAACGTAAATAAAGAGCTTGGCCCGGAGATGAAATCCACAGGAGAGGCTATTTATTTTATTGATGACCTGATGGACGATTATTTCCTGAAGATTTATAGCGAAAGAAACCTGTATCTAAGTAAATAGAGACAATATAGAACATAGGCAAAAGCAGTGACACGAAGTGCTTTCTTAGTAATATAACTTAGCATATTTCGTGTCTTTGTGTGTCTATATAATAGAAAGCGCTTTTTGTAATACTATCCACGAAACTTATAGCGCAAAATCTAAGTTTAAAATGTAGTATATTGTGATTTAAAAGCCCGTCATTATGTTCTTGAAATTCTTAGTATTTCTCTTCTTCATATATCTGTTATTTAGAGTTGTTGGTTTCTTTTTTAAAGTGATGCGTACCGTTTCGGGGGCAAAGCAACAGCAAGCTAATTTTAACCGTAACCGTCAGAATGGGCAGCGAAGCAGTAACTATGGCCCACAGTCCAGAAAGTACCAACAGCCCGCTGATGGCAATGTCAATATTGATTACATTCCCGAAGAGGAGAAGAAAAAAGGCAAAGGCCCACACACCTTCAAAGGTGGGGAATATGTGGATTATGAAGACATCAAAGAGTGATGGAAAAAACGCTCACTGCCCATAAAAAGCCCAAAGCAAAAATTCCCCGCCAGTTTATCTATGAGGAAATAGACGGTATGCCTATTTACTATAAAGGCTACCGGGAGGCTATGACTGAAAATAAATCCGTAGAACATATTACGGGCTGTAGCGAACTTCAGGCAACATTGGCATCTGTCATACTCCGGTTCCTTTACAAAAACCTCGATGATGCATCTTATTTTATTGTTACTGGCGAACCAGGATTACACTTGGCAAAAAGAAACAACCTTTCGGCTGACATCGCTATTTATGACAAAGCCGTTTTAAAAGACCGCAAGCCACAAAAAAAATATTTTGACATTCCTCCTTTAGTCAATATTGAAATTGACACAGATGCGGATTTAAGTGATTTTGAAAATCCACTCAATTATTATCATACTAAGACGCAAAAATTGTTGGATTTTGGTGTTCAGCAAGTGATCTGGTTTTTTACGGATTCCCGAAAAGTGACGGTAGCCTATCCCCAAAAAGCCTGGATGACTATGGACTGGAACCACGAAATTGAGCTTTTTGAAAAATATAGCTTTTCTCTAACTGATCTTCTGGACAAAGGCGATATCCGGCTGGATTGAACTACTACTTTGCTTTAGCTAATTCTTCAATCTTAGCATATTTCTTTACCTGCCTTTGCTTGTACCAAAGATTGAGTACCACGCCCAGAATGGCTACCCCCATACCAGCATAAGCATAAATACTGTAAGTTTCATCAAAGAAAATATAGCCGAAAATCAAAGCATATACGATGCCCAGGTATCGGATAATGCTCACCTTGGAAAGCTCTTCCATCTGTATGGATTTGGTCATAAAGAACTGAGCAAACTGCGTAAACAAACCTATTGATATCAAAATTACCCAGTCCCAAGCTTGGGGAGGTTGCCAATGAAACAGGCAATATATTCCGGTGATTGGTGTCGTAATCAGAGGAAAGTAGAAAATAATCACCAGCGGATGCTCATTGGTGTTCAACTTTCTGATAAAGTTTTGTGCCAGCCCTGAAAAGAATGTAGCGATTACACCAATAATAAAGTAAACCGGTGCTATCCTATTGTCAACACCCTGTACCATAACAATTCCACCGAAAGCCGTCAGAAAGAACAACCATTGCAAGGGATAAACCTTTTCCTTGATAATGAAAACACCTAGCAAAGTAGTGAAAATAGGTGCCAGAAAACCAATGGTTACCGCGCTGGCCAGAGGAATATGCTGTAAAGTTTCGTAGAATAAAATAAGCGCTACCGCGCCACACATTCCACGAAAAAGCAGGAACTTTCTGTTATTCCCCCATACTGATACTTTTTGCCGCTTGAGCATGAAATAACTCAGTGTAAAAGAGATGATAGAGCGGAAAAAAACCACCTGGGTAGAAGGAATATGTGGCACCAGTTTGACCATAAGCCCCATACACGAAAAAAAGAACACGGATATAACCATGTACCAGACGCCTCTGGAAAAAATCATGCAGTTGGCTTGAACAAAATGCTAATGATAATCACCATCAAATATTCAATTTTTAGGGTACCAGTGGCGATGAATGATCTCGGCGAATTCAGGCTGAATGGCGCAGCCAGCAATGAGTTCTCCACCAAAAATAAAATCAGCAGTAGATTTGAAGGTCGTAACTTTGCCTCCAGCCTGTTGTACCAGAAAACCTCCGGCAGCTACGTCCCAGGGTTTTAGATTATACTCAAAGAAGCCTTCAAAACGCCCACAGGCTACGTAGGCCAAATCTATGGCAGCACTTCCCATCAGCCGAAGTCCGTGGGTTTTTTGCATCAGCTCTTCCACGATTTTGATATAAGCGGGCTCGTTTTGTAGCTTGGAATAGGGAAAACCCGTAGCCAACAAGCTCTTTTCTAGTTGCTGTACCGGGGACACTTTGATCTCTTTGTCATTTAGAAAAACTTTCTCCCCCTCAATAGAATAGAACATTTCATCCCGGTTAGGCTCATAAATAACGCCCAGTACCACTTTATCACTTTCCATCAGGGCTACACTGATGGAGTAAAGCGGCAGGCCGTGTACAAAATTAGTCGTGCCATCTACAGGATCTATTACCCAGTTGTATTTTTCTGCCCTTCCTTTGGTAGCAGTGCCTTCTTCGGTAATGAAGCCTGCTTCGGGCACAATCTTACCTAATCCCGCTACCAAAAGCTTCTCCGCTTCTTTATCTACATAAGAGACCAGATCGTTTTTTCCTTTATATTCTATGGAGGAGAGGCTAAATTTTTGAGCTTCAGTAACAATAAAAGTCCCGGTTTTTCTGATCACTTCTAATGTTTCTTTGAGGGTAGCATGTAAATCCATTGAAAAAAATTTAGGGGGTTTTTAAAAGTTGACGTTTGACCACCGCTGCCAGAAATACAAAAACTGAAAGCCAGGCAGCCGTCCGGGCAATATAATCTCCATAACGGGCATAAAAGGTGAGTTGTTCTGAGACCTGGATATTGCCCCTAATGATATCCTGCTCCCAGTATTCGGTAGCCTGTAATATGTCGCCCCTTTGGTTGATAAAGGCAGAAATACCTGTGTTAGCCGAACGGGCGATGCTCCGCCTTACTTCAATAGCACGCAAACTTGCATAAGCCAAATGTTGTTTATGGCCAGGTGTATTGCCCCACCAGCCATCATTGGTAATGATGAAAATACTGTTAGCCCCGTTTCGGATGTATTCTGCCATAAAATCACCATAAATAGACTCGTAACAAATGGACGGGGCAATCCCGATACCTTCATGAGTTTCCAGCACTGTGCGTTCATCCTGACGGCCAAAGCCTCCCGAAGTGCCTCCCAAACTAAAAAGCAGCTTGGAAACAAAGCCGATTACTTGCGGATAAGGCATGATCTCTACGCCTGGCACCAGCTTAGATTTATGATAGAAGGCCATGTTATTGTCTTCATCCAGATAAAAAGCAGTATTGAATACATCAAAGTAACCCACATCTTCCCGGTAGCGGGCGGTAGGTGTTACTTCCTCCGGCTCATCATACAGTATAAAAGTAGTCATTCCGGTAATCAGGACAAGCTTGGGGTATTTTGCTTTGAACTTTTTGATACGCTGTATCAATGGATTATCGGCTATCGTTTCTTCATTATAAATGCCATCAAAAGCTGTTTCCGGCCAGGCGAGGAAGCGGGTCTCTGAGGTGATTTTCTGTTCGGACAGGCTGATAAAAATTTCTAACTGTTCTTCAAAAGGAATGAAATTCTCCGAGCCAATAAATTTTTCGGTAAAAGGATCAATATTAGGCTGGAGTACGACTACTTCTTTATCTATGCCCTGGCTTTCGTAATTTGCGTAGCGGATATAAGAATAGATGACAGGAATAAGTAAACAAAGTAGCGTTAACACAAAGCTGCGCCAGCGAAATTGCCGGTTTTGTATCGCCCGGTCTTTCAGAAAGACAAAGTAGAACGCCAGGTTGGCCAGCAGTATCCAGAGTGTGCCTCCAAATACCCCGGTGTATTCGTACCATTGCACCCATTCGGGAAAGGAGGCAAAGCCATTGCCCAAAGTGAGCCACGGCCAGGAGATATCCCAGTTGAGGTGAATATATTCAAAAGTGATCCAGTAAAGTACAAAACCAAAGTAACCCCAGTTGGCTCCGGCAGATTTTTTAGTCAAGCGAAACAGCACAAAAGGAATGGTCATGAGCGCGGCATTGGCGATAAGCATAAAAATGGCCCCAACCAGTGTGGAATTATACACCCACCAAGTAGTGGTAATGTTCCAAATAAAAGTAGCGAGGTACAAATAGCCGTAAAAAGTGCGTCCGGGATGCTTAAAATTCTCCTGCGCAATATATTCTTCTATAGCGAAAAGCGGGGCAATGGCAAGAAACAACAAAAAGGGAAAAGGCTTGACCGGCCAGCCTAGCCAGAATAAAAACCCGCTGACGAGTGAAAGGATTAGCAGTTCGTACTTGCCACCAGTGGCAGTGGGCTTATTTTTTACCTTCAACGACGATGACAATTTCCCCTTTGATTTTGGTTTCGGAATAATGTTGTATCAACGCCATTAGCGGGCCATTGATGGTTTCTTCATGCAATTTAGTCAACTCCCGGGAAACGGACGCATTTCTGTCTTCCCCAAAAAATTCGGCGAATTGTTGCAGGCTCTTTAGTAAGCGGTGTGGCGACTCATAAAAAATCATGGTGCGAGCTTCATCACTTAGCTGCTGAAGTTTGGTTTGCCTACCTTTCTTATGGGGTAGAAAACCTTCAAAGGTAAAGCGGTCAGCAGGCAAGCCAGATTTTACCAAGGCAGGCACAAAGGCAGTGGCACCAGGCAGGCATTCCACCTCAATTTCATTTGCCAGGCATTCCCTAACGAGCAAAAAGCCTGGGTCAGAAATAGCGGGCGTACCGGCATCGGTAATCAAAGCCATCTTTTCGCCGGACTTCAGTCGTTCAACTAACTTATTTAAGGTGCGATGTTCATTGAACGCGTGGTAGCTGTGCTGCTTAGTCCCAATATCATAGTGTTTGAGCAAAATACCAGACTTACGGGTATCTTCTGCCAAAATGGTATCTACTTCTTTAAGAATGCGGAGCCCGCGTAGTGTGATATCCTCCAGGTTACCTATAGGCGTAGGGACTAAAAAAAGAGAGGCTGTTTCCTGCACGGTATATAGCGATTGGGATTAAGTTTTTGAATTCTGACAAAAAAAACTAAAACCTCAACCCTATCAAACCAATTTATCAATTTCCTTTGCCAACTTATGGTCTTTGTCGGTCACTTTATCTCCCGCATCATGGGTGTTCAATTCAAAGCTTACTGTATTGTAGATATTGCTCCAAGTTGGATGGTGGTTCATCTTTTCCGCCACTATCGCTACTTTTGACATAAAACCAAAAGCTTCTACAAAATTTTCAAATTCAAAAGTTCTCTTCAGTTTATTATTCTCTTCTTTCCACATCGTCATAAAAGTTTAAAAGTATGTGTAGGGATAACAGCGGTGACCATGCTATGTTTGAGAATTTGCATGTATTCAATAGTGTTGAAGTATGGTTGAGATCACCATAACTTGAACCTCATCAAACTTTACAGCGCCAATACGCCCTCAATCTTATCTGCTGAGATATATTTTTCCATGACCGCATCGCTGGAGCCCATCATCACCTGGGCAGTGACGCTTACATAATTGCCATTGCTGGACTCTTTGGTCGTCAACTTGTTTTTTGGAAAGAGTGCAAATACCTCATCTTCTTTGCCTTTGGGGACAATAAATTTAAACATATATAATGAAGGCCATTTGTGAGTACCATCCAGTTTCTGCTTAAACCCTTCCAGGTCAATTTCTTTTGCCATAACTAATTTAGGTTTGTAGGCTGTCAGAACATATTCATAATACGATTGATTCCGCTTCTTTCATGCTCGTTGTTCTTTAATTGGGCATAAATCCATTCACAAAAAGCTATGTTTTCAGTCTTTTACGCTTAAAAAAGAATCCTTTCTATACGCCAAAATCGGATTTCGGAGAGAAAAAAAATAAATTTTTCTGTCAAGAAATTAGAAAAAAATTAGAATTCCGCTGAAAAAAATGATCTTTTTTAACGAAAAAGAGTACAAATAGCACAATTACAAATTTCGCAATATACACTCCCTTAAAATGCTATTTTATTGATCGGGATGATATAAAATAGTTCAGTTTTACACTTCAATAAGTGCGTCTCGCATTTCATTCAAAAAAAGCTCATAATTGTTATGGAATTTTCAATGAAACGTATGTTTTTTGAATCCATATGCAACGAAAAACCAAAAACCTTCGTAAATTTGTAGTGTAAACCGAAATGAAAAATTTCGAACCACAAAAAGAGTATAACCGAACAAAAAGAGTAAAATCATGAAAACAATGAAAATCGCAATTTTGACAATGGCCGCTTTATTCACAGTAAACACTGCGATACTAGCCGCCGACGATGCAGACGCATTAATCACAGTACGTCAGGTGAAAGCTTCAGAAAAGAAAGCATTGATCCGAGTGACCAATCTCTCTAGTGAAACTTCAGCCGTACTTAGAATTAAGGACATGAAGGGCGCTACTTTGCACCGTGAAGTAATTGCTAATCAGTCGTACATGAAGAAGTATGACTTCTCTAGCTTGCCAAGTGGTGCGTATGAAGTGGAAGTAACCACTAAAACAGGCATTTCTAAAGAGATTTTTCAAATTTCTGCTGGTCAAAGCAGTGCTATGTACTTCAAGCCAGCTATCCAGGTAGAGCCTGAAATGGTAAAAGTAGCCTTTATGAACAGAATAGCTTCCCCTGTTTCGCTTAAACTTTATAATAAGGATGGAAAAGTCCTTTATGAAGAAACAGTAGCTTCTCAGGATACTTATTCTAAAGGACTGAATGTAGCCAAATTGTTGCCCGGTCAGTACTCACTGGCAATTGTAGGTGACAACTATACCTACACCAAAAGCCTTGATTTGAAATAATATTTAATAATCATTTAGTAAATCTTTAAAGGAGGTGCAGGCTCAGGCTTGCACCTTTTTTTGTCGATAAACTTTATTTCCTTCCGCTTTAAAAACACAAGTAGATGTATTTGGCTCAAGAAATAAGCTCACCGGTCAAAATTTATAGCTTAGCTTTCGTGACATACCCACCTAAATGATTAATTTTAGCCACTTGTTTTAGAAATAGCTGTACTTGGTGACAGCTTTTTTGTTTTAATACTGTACGATCTAAATAATAAACAGATGAAAATATCTGTCAATTGGCTAAGAGATTATATCCCGTTTGAGAAAAAGACCGAAGAAATAGCCCATATGCTCACCATGTCCGGACTGGAAGTGGAAGGGATAGAAACTTATGAACAAATAAGTGGAGGTTTGAAGGGATTAGTGATCGGTGAGGTACTTTCGACTGAGACACATCCTAATGCTGACCGCTTAAAAAAAACCACTGTAGATATTGGTAATGGAGAAGTGAAGCCCATCGTATGTGGGGCACCTAATGTAGCCGCCGGACAGAAAGTAATTGTAGCCACAGTCGGGGCGATGTTATTTCCATTAGAAGGAAATCCTTTTGAAATCAAAAAAGCCAAGATCAGGGGAGAAGTATCTGAGGGAATGATTTGTGCCGAGGACGAAATTGGCCTGGGAACTTCCCATGAAGGCATTATGGTGCTGGATACGGACTTGCCCAATGGCACACCAGCCGCACGTTATTTCAATATATACGAAGATGAAGTACTGGAAATTGGCCTCACACCCAATCGGGCAGATGCTGCTTCACACATCGGTGTGGCGCGCGACCTCCGGGCACTGCTCAGAAAAGACATGCTGTGGCCTTCCGTTGACAGTTTCAAGGTGGATAATCATGAATTGTCCGTTCAGGTAGACGTTGAAAATGCCGAGGCTTGTCCACGTTATTCAGGAATTACGATCAGCGACGTCACTGTCCAAGAGTCGCCAAGTTGGTTACAGCAACGCTTGCTGGCGATTGGCCTCACGCCTATTAACAATGTAGTAGACGCCACCAATTTCGTACTGCACGAACTAGGGCAACCTCTTCATGCTTTTGATGCGGATGCGATTAGCGGCGGAAAAGTAATCGTCAAAACATTACCAACAGGCAGTACTTTCACTACCCTGGACGGAAAAGAGCGCAAGCTACAAGCCGGTGACCTAATGATTTGTAATGCCAACGAAGGCATGTGCATTGCCGGGGTATTTGGTGGCATAAAATCCGGGGTAAAAGATAATGCTAAAAATATCTTCTTAGAAAGCGCCTATTTTTCTCCTGAATATATCCGCAAAACAGCGCAGCATCATGGCCTAAAAACGGATGCCTCTTTTCGCTACGAGCGGGGCACTGACCCTAATTTTACGGTATATGCCCTCAAGCGGGCGGCTATGCTCATCAAAGAACTGGCAGGAGGCAATATTTCTTCTGATATCATTGATGTATATGCCCAGCCGGTGGAGGACTTCAAAGTAAAAATGATTTATAAAAATATTGATCGCCTAATCGGGAAAAAACTCGCCCATCAGGAAATCAAAACCATCTTAAACTATCTGGATATTTCTTTAGAAGATGAGCACCATGAGGGTTTTATGGCGATCGTACCCCCTTACCGGGTAGATGTGCAGCGGGAAGCCGATGTCATTGAGGAAATTTTGCGTATTTACGGATATGATCATGTAGAAACTTCAGCCCATCTAAGCGCTGACTTTCTATCCAGTTTTCCGGAAATGGATTCGGATAAACTTCAGTCCCGTGTCAGTGAGATGATGGTAGGTAATGGTTTTTATGAAATCATCACCAATTCCCTCACCAAAGCTGCTTATGCAGATGCTTTAGGCAAGGGGGCAAGTGCTGTAGAAATTCTCAACAAGCTGAGTGAAGACCTAGGGGTAATGCGGCAGAGCCTCATTTTCAGTGGGTTAGAGGTTATTTCCTATAACATAAGCCATCGCAAGAAAAACCTTAAGTTTTTTGAGTTTGGTAAGACTTATGAGAAATATGATGATAAGTATCTGGAAAAAAGAGCGTTAGCCATTTTCATGACTGGGCAACAGCAAACTGAGAGCTGGCATGTTAAAAGCGGTCAAGTATCTTTTCATGATTTGTCCTCGATAATTAGAAAAATATTTAATAGGTTTGATATAGTCGACCCTAAGCAAAAAATACTGCAAGACGCTGCTTTTAGCTATGGTTTGGACTACCAGTTCAATGGAAAATCCTTATGCCAAGCAGGTTTGTTGCATCCTAAAATAGCAGCGCTATGTGGGGTCAAACAACCCGTTTTTTTTGCAAGTATTGACTGGCCTGCTTTGCTGGAAAAAGTAAGAAAAGTAAGCGCTAAAGAGAGGCTAATTTATCAGGATATTTCCAAATTTCCTGAAGTACGCAGGGACTTGTCTTTAGTACTAGATAAAAAGCTTAGCTTTGGCCAGGTAGAATCTGTAGCTAAAAAATACAGCAATGCCCTGGTAAAAGATATTAACGTCTTCGACATCTATGAAGGAGAAAATATTGGGGCCGACAAAAAAGCTTATGCACTGAGCTTTACGTTGCAAGATGCGGAAAAGACGCTTACTGATAAGGTAATAGACAAAACAATGAATAAGCTTATTCAGGTATTTGAACAAGAATTGGGGGCAGTCATCAGGAAATAAGCCACTTGTCTTAATAAAAGATAGTAGGATTTTAGTTGAAACTAATCATAAGCAAAAAGTAGCAAAAGCTATTTATGAACCAAAAGAAACTGATCACAGAGATTACTGTTTTAGAACGGAAGGCCGAGTTGTTGGTAAACCAGCATCACGCCCTGAAAGATCAACTCAAGCAACTAAAGGAAGAAAACAGGGTGCTCAGATCGGTTATCGAGGAAAAAGATGGTCAGATAAACCATTTTCAAAAGACATTAAAATTAAGTAAGATTGTAAACAACGCAGTAGCAGATCAGGAAGATAATACTGAACTTAAGCGTACGATTAACGAGTATATCAGGAAGATTGATAAATGTATTGCTCAACTAAGTCAATAAATTACGGAATATCGAATGGGTGAACTTTCAATAAAAATCAGGATAAGCGATAGAGAATACCCCATGAAGATCGAGGCGGACGAAGAGGAGCAGATTAGAAAGGCCGGGCGTATGGTCAACGAGCAGTTGCGCCAGTACAAAGACCGCTTTGGCACCAATGATAAACAGGATTTACTGGCAATGGTTGCCTTTGATGCTTTCATGGAAAAAATTAACCATGAAAGAGCCCGTGCAGATATGGAAGAAACGGTTTCGGAAAAGCTTGGTAACCTTAATAAACTTATTAGCCGCGCTGTTAGCCCGGAGCGTATTGTTTAATGTCAAAAGCTTATCAATCCATCATATCTACCTGTCACTTATCTATATACTGAAATTAGTTAATCATTTCGCTCGTCGGTTTTAGGCTGCTATTGCACATAGTGGTACCTTTTAACAAAACTCGAAAAAATGAGTGAAATGATATTTCTCCTGCTGGCCGTAGCCATAGGTTCGCTGGGCGCAGGTATATTCATCGGTAAAGGCCTTGCCAACAAATCTAGCCTCGACCAAGAAAAGCAATTACAAAGCAGGGAAGAGGCTATTAAAGAACGAGAGCAAAAAGCTCAAGAAAAAGCCGATCTCATTATCCGTGAGGCTGATATCAATGCGGAGAACCTCAAAAAAGAAAAGATTTACGAAGCAAAAGAGAAATACCTCAAATTGAAATCTGAATTTGAGGAAGAATCTAACCGTAAGAAGAATATCCTGATTACGAATGAAAACAAGCTCAAACAGCGAGAGCAACACCTGCGTGAACAAACTGAGAAAGTAAAGACCCAGGAGACTGAACTTAATTCTAAAGAAGAAATGCTGGATACCCAGCAGGAACAAGTCAGGAAAAAGCAGGCTGAACTTGAAAAAATCAGGCAACAACAGGTTACTCTTCTAGAGAAGGTAGCCAACCTGACTGCGGAAGAAGCCAGGAAGCAACTGATGGAAAACCTAGAAGCGGAGGCGCGTACCCAAGCCTCAGCCCATATCAAAAACATCATTGAGGAAGCCAAACTTTCCGCTACCAAAGAAGCCAAAAAAGTAGTACTGGAAACCATACAGCGTACCGCTACCGAACATGCCATTGAAAACTGTGTATCGGTTTTCAACATAGAAAGTGACGATATTAAAGGTAAAATTATCGGTCGCGAAGGGCGGAATATCCGGGCGCTGGAAGCAGCTACTGGTGTGGAAATCATTGTAGATGATACGCCGGAAGCCATCATCATCTCCGGTTTTGACCCGGTCCGAAGAGAGGTTGCCCGACTTTCCCTGCACCGTCTTGTCACTGACGGCCGCATACACCCTGCCCGTATAGAAGAAGTTGTAGCCAAGACCGCCAAGAACATGGAAGAGGAAATCATAGAAATTGGCGAACGCACGGCGATAGACCTGGGCATACATGGCCTGCATCCCGAGCTGATCCGGATGGTAGGACGCATGCGCTTTCGTTCATCTTACGGACAGAATTTATTACAACATTCACGAGAAGTAGCTAACCTGGCCGCAACGATGGCCTCAGAACTGGGCTTGCCCACTAAACTCGCCAAACGTGCCGGACTGCTTCACGATATTGGAAAAGTCTGGCCGGAAGAGCCTGAACTTCCCCATGCAATATT
>JBBSOG010000050.1:0-18852 GCA_038259985.1 Cytophagales bacterium | reverse complement strand
GATGCTGTTTGAAATTAATGCTGTGGAGGATGACCAAAACAACGGAGGCAGCCATAGAAGAATACAGTGCAATCTCAAATAGCTCATGCAATAAAATAGAGAGGGAAAACCAGCCAACGGTAGCCCACATCAATATCTTCAGGTAGTTTGCATCGGATTGGCGGGTAGCAAAAAACACTGAGGCTATCGCCAGCAAAATGAACAAATAATCCATCCATTGGGCATGTGTACCTAATTCCTCATTCAATAAACCACCAAATACCAGAAAGGGTAATATCAGGCAATGGACAAGACAAAGAAACGAACTGACAATTCCTATGGTATCGGCTTTACGATTGGCGAACAACATTTATCATTTAATTTTTTGCTAAGATACAGTAGGAACGTTAATATATGCAACAAAGTTGCACAGAAATATCAGATTTATTATTTTGAATTTTGAGGGTAATTATGTCATCATATTGCTTCAACATATCCAGCGGTATACCTCGCCTTACTTATGAAAATTAGCAGGGCACAAATGGCTGATCACGTGGCACTCAGCCATTTGACCAAGGCTTCTAAAGCATTCTGGAGCTATAGTGCGGAATTGATGGAGCAATGGAATGATGAACTCACAATTACCCGAGACTACATCCGGGACAATGAGGTCTATATACTGGTCAACCACAAGCAGATAGTCGGCTATTATGCCTATCTAAAGCTAAGCAAAGTGACTGTTAAACTGGATAACCTCTTTGTCTTGCCGGAATATATTGGCCAGGGTATGGGCAAAATACTGATGATTGATTTTTTAAAGAAAGGAAAACGAGAAGGCTTTAGCAAAGTAGAGGTGTATGCCGACCCAAATGCTGAGGGGTTTTACGCCCGCTTCGGTTTCGTAGTGATCGGTAAAAAGCAAACGATTATCGCAGGCAGGTATTTGCCCGTTATGGAGAAACAACTATTTTGAGAAATAGTGATCCACTAAACCTATTAACAATGCCACAAATTAAGATTTACGGACTAAAAAAGACATTGAAACCGATAAGGGCGACTTTATCAGATTGCATTCATCATTGTGTAGTAGAGGTTTTGCAATTTCCGCCGGAGAAAAAGTTTCATCGGTTTATTATGTTGGAGAAAGAAAACTTTTACTATGCGCCGGACCGCACAGATCAATATTTGATTATTGAACTGCTCATGATGAGCGGCCGAAGTGTGGAAATAAAAAAGAAGTTGATTCATCTGCTATTTCAGGAAATTAGCCAGCAGTTGGGAATCAGTGTGCAGGACATTGAAATTTGCCTACTGGAAAGCCCGGCTTCCCATTGGGGCTTTCGGGGTAAAACCGGTGACGAAATTGCCCTGAATTATTCATTGGATGTATAAACCAACTATCTTCAAAATCTGCTAAGAAGCCATTTTGGTAGTAATGGGTTCCGAGCATATGGAATAATATGCTATTTTTGAGGAAAACTGTTTCTAATGAAACCAGACAAGTTTGTAGGGGCAATTGCTTCGGCGATCATCCTGGCCTATTTTTTTCCTCAGTTAAGTGCAGAAAACGCGTATTTCTCCTTAGACAAGATCAGCAGCGTGGGCATTGCATTGATCTTCTTTTTTTATGGGCTCAAACTCAGTCCAAATAAAATCCGGGCAGGTTTGGGCAACTGGAGATTGCACCTCCTCATCCAATCTTCCACTTTCATTATTTTCCCCCTCCTCGTTATGCTGGCTTATCCATTCCTACAGAACGAACAGCAAAGGATTCTCTGGCTATCGGTGTTTTTTCTGGCAGCAATCCCTTCCACAGTATCCTCTTCGGTAGTCATGGTATCTATCGCGAAAGGCAATATTCCCGCCGCTATTTTCAATGCCAGCATCTCCGGGATGATTGGTATCTTGGTCACTCCGCTGTGGATGGGACTATTTTTGCAACAGCAGCAGAATGAATTTGATTATTCGCAAATCTATGGTCAGCTCATTGTTCAGATCATTATCCCGGTGGTTTTGGGGATTTTACTGCAAAGAAAACTGGGGAGATTCGCTGTCAAATATAGTAGCGAGCTAAGTATATTTGACAAATCCATTATTTTACTGATTGTCTACAAAAGTTTCGCCGAATCTTTTGAAAGTGACATTTTTTCCGACATCGCATGGATAGATATGGCCTTGCTCATTGTGATCGTTTTGGTTCTGTTTTTCAGCATGTACGGCCTGATTTATCTGATGGCTAATGGGCTTACTTTCAGACGGGAGGATAAGATTACTGCATTGTTTTGCGGTTCCAAAAAATCCCTAGTACATGGTACTATCTTTTCAAAAATCATTTTTAATAACCTGGCTTTCGCCGGTCTGATGCTACTACCACTGATGCTCTTTCATGCTTTTCAGCTGTTGATTGTAAGTATTATTGCTGAACGCTTTACCGGTTTGCCTGATGAACCAGCCCAAAATGCTAAATAATTTAATGACAACGTTTTCATATATGTGATTTCCCTTCAATATATATACCTATACACACCTATGAGAGAAAACTATGCATTGTTGGAATAGTCACGTAGGTATTTCACAAATTTTTTTTAACTTGTTCTTGATGCACAATTGACTAGCAAAACCAACCTAAACTATAGCATGAAAAAACCCCTTTTCTTATCCATTGCCCTTTTGATAAGCCTGGCCTCATTTTCACAAACCGTAATTGAAAACCCTGAATTCAGTGCTACTACCGCACAAATGGTCAACATGAGTAGGATTGAGTTACAGGACACGGTGACGGTCGTTGATTTTGAGGTAAACTATTTTCCCGATTATTGGATCAGCATTTCTTCCAAAGATACTTACCTGCAAAACAGCCGGGGAGGCGAAAAACTTTTTGTCAAACGAGCGAAGGGGATTAAGCTTGATGAACGGCACTTTACACCCGAATCCGGAAAAATTCATTATACCCTTTATTTCCCTCCTATCGACAAATCGGTGGAAACCATAGATTATCTACAGGAAGGATGGAAAATATTTGATATTGAGCTAAAAGCGCAGGATCATTTTTCTATTGTACCGGAAGCTATTCAGGGCAACTGGCTGCGTACTGATGGAAGTAATAGCTGGGAATTTGGTTTTTATCCCAATATGGTCATTTATAATAGTGAGTCTTGGCATCAGGTGCTCATCAACAACAATGGAAAAAACTTTCAGATTAAGCTTCAGCAAGACGGCAAACAGGAAATACTGCATGTGAAATTAGCAAAGCGTAATCAAATGCTTATCGGAACAGACCCAAAACATCTTGAATTATATAGCCGGGAAAAAAGTAAAAACCCTGAATATGTGCTTCAAGACGATGCGGAGTTTACAATGCCCGTTTTCAACAAAGATACCGCCCAATATAATGGGTATATCAAAGGTTATCATCCTAAAATGGGCGTTACCGGAATGGCTTATGTAGACGATATCATTACACATAACCAAAACTCCCACCTGATTACCATCAATCCAGACGGCACCTTCCATGCGACACTGCCGATGATACACCCTCAGGAAGTCTTTATCAGAATGTTGGGAATAAACGGAACTGTATTCTTTGAGCCTGGCAAAACCACTTTCCAGTACATTGACTTACTGGAATATTATGTTCCTTTTAGAAATGATGACCACAGAAATAAGCGGGAGCGGAAATCACTCTTTATGGGCGAAACTGCCCGGGTCAATATGGACCTTCAGTCGGTAGATTCTATCAACTACTACAACTATTATCAAAGCCAGGAGAAAATCCTGGATATGTCAACGGCTGAATACAAAGCGTATGTCATGGAGATCATGGAAAAGGAAAAATCCGCATTAAATGCCTATGCAACAAATAATGAAATAGCTAAAAAAGCGCTGCAAATCAAGCAAATGCAGATTCCATATCGGGCATATGAAAGTATATTCTCATTTAATAGTCATAGGGAATACGCTTTTCGGGAAAAAAATAATATCCCTAGGGAGCAACGAGAAATACCCCTGGAGAAGGAAAAATTGACCCCTGAATTTTATGATTTTGTGGATGCGGACGACTTGAACAATCCACGTTCATTAGTAGCTGGTGGGGCTTACAATTCTTATATCAATAGAGTGAGGTTTGCTGATGGGGTATTTCCTGACAAACCACTAATGCCGGAAAACAGGTATAGATACCTGAAAGAAAAGTTTGCATTCTATCAAATAGAATTATCAGCCGAGGAGAATGAACTTATGCAAAAACTGATGGATAGCAAAACAGTAGAGGCAGAAAAGGAGGTGTATACCAGAGATTCTATTTTGGTAAGGGAATTTGGGCAGACCTATCAGGATATTATTAACGAAGCCATAAGTAAGGTGTATGAGGAAGCCCATGAGGAATACATGAACGAAGCGCTTGAGCAATACTTTGGCCTTTCCGATGGCTTCGCCCGCGACATTATGTTTGCCCAAGGAAAATGTGAGAGAATGGAAGCTACTTTAGAACCTTTTTCTGAGGGCGAAAAAGCTGAGATCAAAAATAAAGTATCCAATCCCTTTATCGTTGACTACTTGATGCTGGCAAGCAAAACCAAAGCAGATGAAATTCGCAAAAAGCTAGAAGCCAATCAAGACAAAGCAGGTTTTGTAGTCAACGAAACCCCGAAAACAGAAGGGGACAAGCTTTTTGGCGCTATTATGGAAAAATATAAGGGGAAAGTGATCTTTGTAGATTTTTGGGCTACCTGGTGTGGTCCCTGTAGATCGGGTATGGAGCAAATAAAGCCCCTCAAAGAGGAGCTAAAAGATAAAGATATGGTATTTGTGTATTTGACCAACCATACTTCGCCCATGGACAAATGGAATATGCTGATCCCCGATATTGAAGGTGAGCATTACCGGGTAGAAGAAGATGAGTGGAACATTCTTGCATCACGCTTCAATATCAGCGGAATCCCCCACTATATTTTGGTAGACAAAGAAGGAGAAGTGGTAAAAGACAAAATGTACTTTTCCTCCTCCAATGAGGAACTGAAAAAGACCTTTATGGAATACGTGGAAGAGTAGGGTACTCAGTTACAATATGCAATATCTCAGTTAATACTCAAAAGCACCGATATGAGGGGAATTGCCGCTGGGCTTTTATCTAAGGTCTTTTTCATAATCCCTTTGTCGGATTCCCTGGTCAATGGCCGGGGCTAATCTTTTCAAATGCATGCTTATCAGTTTTTTGAAAGAGGGTGGTAATTGACCCCGAGTGGTCACTCTTGCCAATATATTTCTCAGCAGACTTTCCATCAGGGTAAAAATTCTTATGATAAACTGATTAGGTAATGAGTGTTAAATGGCATTATCAACTGCACTCCTATTAATCAGGGCATCAATTCAATGTCAGGAACAAGATGCTATCTTTAAAAAGCGAGTTCACACAAATATTTGAGAAAAAAAATTTACATCATTGAAAATGAGCGCTTTAAAGTCTATTAGCTTCAATGTATATTTTTTGATAAAAAAAACAATTTTATGTTTTATAGAAACATAAAATTGTTTAAAAGGTGATAAAAGCACTAAAGTAAGATTTTTAGGCATTGAAAACATGATAATGTAAAAACGAAATAGCTCAACTCATGCCAAACCAGGAAGAATTTAAAATACGTATCTAATTTTGAGATTAAAATATAAATCATTTTTAGAATGCTAACCCCAACTTTTTAAAAAATTTAACTATTGTTTACGTTTTTCTGCTGCACAGGAGCGCTTTACATGTCTGACATTCAGTTTTTTGAGCCAGAAAATTTTGCATTACTTAAATTTGAAATAATACTTAGGCTTAGCAAAGCATATCAGTCAAAATTATATTATTTAGTTAATTTTTATAATTTAAATGTAAGATAATTTTTAAAAGCAAAGAAAATAATTAAATTAGTGCCATTAACTACTAATGTAAAATTAATTTCAAATGGGAAGCATTTATTTTCTCTATAATTACATTTCCAGATACAATCCATTCTTTCGCAAGGAGCTACATAATGTATTGAAGTATCATGATTATAGTGAAGAAGATTTATTGAAAGAAAAGAATGAAAGGTTCTTGAAAATATTTGAAATAGCTTATAAAGGGTCTTCCTTTTATAAAACTCATTATGATACTCACGGTGTTGATGTTACTCAAATCAAATCAATTGATGATATCAGCAAACTACCGCCTATCACCAAAGAGGATCTCCGTTTACATGATAAAGAAATTAAATTAAATAAGTTAGGGCTTAAAGTCAAAGGATATACCAGCGGCACCTCTGGTACTCCATTGACAGTGTATAGGGATTCTGCTTCAGTTATTAAAGAAAATGCTTACATCTGGGCCCATCGTACAATGTTTGGTCATGTTCCTGGGATGAAAGCGGTTTCGCTGAGGGGTGATTTGGATACAAAAGTCCGGGAAAAGTTTGACCCTTTTACAAATACACTTTATCTGTCAAGTTATCAGCTAAATGCAGATACAGTGGATTGGTATTTTAAAAAAATTACTTCATTTCAGCCTCATGCCATTTACGGGTATCCTAGTTCAATAGAAACGTTATGTAATCTTTTTGAAAGCGAGGGCTATCAAATCAAGGTGGATGCCATATTCACTTCGTCAGAAACAGTACACGAATTTCAGAGGGTTAAAGCATTTGATATATTGGGGGCTCCTATTGTTGACTGGTACGGAAATGCTGAAAGGTCTATTGCTTTAGAACAAAGCAAAGACGGAAGATACACGGAAGCGCCTTTATACTCAGTAAATGAATTTTTTCATGACCATATTCTAACTACCAGTCTGATCAATAATTTTTTTCCATTAATCCGTTATGAAGTAGATGACATTATCAACACATGCAGAAGTGATAATGGTCTGGAAGTAATAGACATTCAAGGTAGAAAAGATGACTATTTGATTTTTGAAGATGGCACTAAAGTTGGCAGAATGAGCGGCACCCTGAAAGGATTACAGCACATCAAATATACCCAGTTCGTCCAGGATGAGCCTCGTAGGTTTGTGGTAAATATTGTTCCTACCCAAGGCTTTTTAGAAAGTGACGAATGTTTGTTGAGAGAAAAAATCAAGAGTAAAGTTGGAGAGGTATCCTTTGACATCAAGAAGGTGAAAGAACATGATATTATACGTACTAAAGCGGGCAAGTACAAATTGATTATCAATAACTTCTCAAAAAGGGAAATGGACGTGATGGTCTAAAAGGATTATAAAATCTTAATAAACTGAAAAGGTGAGGTACCGAACCCCACCTTTTTTTTCAGTTTTTTACCATTTTCTTAGCGTTTATAATTTTTTCATCTTTTTTTTGTAGTCAATCAACGCCCAGCTAATCTTAAATAAATATGTCTTTTTCCTGGTATTATTACCGACTGCGCACCATGTCGCTTACTGAAATTGGATTTCGTGCCCAGCAGTTTTGGCAAAAAAGAAAAGAAAAGAAAAAACTTGCCCTTTCTCAGCAGGAGCAAATAAAGTTATTACATAAAACACCTCATATTCTTCCCCAGACTGAGGTGAATGCAAATATTGCAGAGCAGGTAATTGATGTATTTGGCCAGCATTTTCGCTATGACCAGCCTATTGATTGGCACTTGGATATCTCTTCCGGTAAAAGGTTTCCTATGACCTTCTCCAAAGACATTAATATACGAACCGAAGAATTTGGGAGTGCCAAGCATGTCTGGGAGGTCAATCGTATGCAGTTCCTCACCTTGATTGCGCTACAGTATAAGCAAACCAAAGAAGAAAAATACCTTCTTCAATTTCAACAAATGATGACCTCCTGGATTGAGGCTAATCCTTATTTACAGGGAGTGAATTGGTACAGCAATATTGAGGTTAATATCCGGCTGATTGTCTGGTTCTTTTGCTGGGAAATACTGGATGTCAATCATTTGATGTCTGCCAAACCTGCATTTAAAGACTTTGTGGAAAAACAGTGGGTTCCCTGTATTCACCTGCACATGCAGTATAGCTTTCAAAACCCCTCTAAATTTTCTTCCGCCAATAATCATCTGATCAGTGAACATGCTGGGCTTTTCGTGGCTTCCTGTTTCTGGCATTTTGAGGAATCTGCTCAGTGGAGGGCACATGCACAAGCAGGTTTGGAGAAAGAAATCGTGCTTCAGCATTCTAAGAACGGTGTTAATAAGGAAGAAGCTGCGGAGTACATTCAGTTTATCACTGACTTTTTTCTTATCCCTTATATAGTTGGTGAGCGAACTGGCCATCAGTTTTCAGGAGGGTACGGTACGCTCTTAAAAAAGATATGCGAGTACATTTTCCAAATGATGGACCTTAGGGGCAATATCGTTTATTACGGCGATGAAGATGACGGAAAGGTTTTGATTTTAGATCCCAATCTTCATTTTAATAATTTCAAATCTATCCTGACTTCCGGCGTAATCCTATTCAATAATGCACAATGGAAACAGCAGGATAACGGTTTTGATATTAAAAATACGTTGTTGTTCGGTGATGCAGGAAAGGAACAGTACGAACAAATAATAGCAAGCCAGGAGAATACTTCTTCTAAATTCTATCTGGAAGAAGGCCATTTTATCTTTCGCAAGCAGCAGCGGGAAGAAAATGAAGAAATATTTGTGCATTTTGATGCTGCTCCGCTAGGTTTCTTATCCATTGCCGCGCACGGGCATTCCGATGTATTATCATTTGTTTTGCATGTGGATGGTTATCCTATCATTACCGATTCAGGCACTTATACTTACCATACTGAAGCCGAGTGGCGAAAATATTTTTTGAGCGCCTTAGCACACAACACCCTGTGCATTGACGGTGTTGACCAGGCTATGAGTGCCGGTCCTACCATGTGGCTGAAGCATTTTAAAACTAAAGTGCTTGCCCAGGAGCAAACTGCCCACGAAGATATGATTTTTGCCAGTCATGACGGATACAATAAATTAGGAGTAAAGCACCAGAGAAAACTTCAGTTCAATAAAGAGGCGGAAACTCTATGGATTACCGATGAATTGTTGATGAAAAAAAATGACAAGCATCAAATTGAAATGCCCTTGCATTTGCACCCTTCCGTAGAAGTAAGCCAAAAAAGTAGTCATCACTTTATACTTAAGCACCCCCAAGCCAGGGCAATAGAGCTTTACTTGCCGGAAACTATGTCCTGCGAAGTGATCAAGGGGAGTATAGATCCTTTACTGGGATGGTATTCCCCTTCTTTCCAAATCAAAGAGCCGACTACTGTCGTATACAGTAAATGTACTAAGAGAAGCACAACCCAATTTTTAACAAAGATCAATATTCTCAAGAAGTAAAGTGTAACATTTGTTTAGTTGTACTGTATTTCCCAAAACTTTTCTTTTAACAAAATAGGCGTTTTCTCATTGATATAGTGCATGAACCTCTTTAATTTGGCTTTGTTTTTTGCATATTGCAATGTGCTTTAAAGAAAACTATTGTAGGCAACCAAATATTCCTAACTAAATCTATGGCAGAAGTAATAAGAATGCCCAAAATGAGCGATACCATGGAAGAAGGTGTGATCGCGTCCTGGCAGAAAAAAGTAGGCGACAAAGTGGAGTCCGGTGATATCCTCGCCGAAGTAGAAACCGATAAAGCCACCATGGAACTGGAGTCTTTTGAAGACGGCACGCTATTGTATATCGGAGTCAAAGAAAACGAAGCAGTACCGGTAGATGGCGTGATCGCGATCATTGGGGAAGAAGGAGAAGATATTGACAAGCTACTGAAACAAATTGAAAGTGGCGACTCATCCGATGATGAGAAAGAAGAAAAAGATGAGAAAGATAATAAAAAAGAAGATAATGCTGAAACTGAGGATGAATCCGAAGCCGTAGATGCGTCTGACGTAAAAGCGACCGTGGTGACTATGCCTAAAATGAGCGATACCATGACCGAAGGGGTAATTGCTTCTTGGCTCAAAAAGGTGGGCGATAAAGTAGAATCGGGAGATATCCTCGCGGAAGTAGAGACCGATAAAGCTACGATGGAACTGGAATCATATGAAGATGGCGTGCTGCTTTATGTGGGTGTGGAAGAAGGTGGCTCAGTAGAAATTGACGGCGTAATCGCGGTGATTGGTGAAGAAGGAGCAGACTACGAAAAGCTACTCAAATCAAAAAAATCTAAGAAAAGCGGAGAAGAAAAGAAGGAAAGTAAAAGCGAAAGCAGCTCAACCAATGGTCAGGATAAATCTTCCTCCGATAGTACGGCTGAAAGTAAAGACGCCCCCGCCTATACACCCTCCCATGCCGAAACGGAAAGTTCAAGCAGTAGTGAAGGTGGACGCATCAAAGCCTCTCCGCTGGCTAAGAAGATGGCGGAAGACAAAGGTTTTGATATAGCCAAAATTACTGGCTCCGGCGAGAATGGCAGGATTGTCAAAAAAGATATTGAGAACTTTAAGCCTTCTACCGAACCAGCCAAACAATCTGATGCGGCCCAGCCGGGAGCTGCGCAAAAAGATGCTGCAAAACAGGCAGCACCTATGAAACTGCAGGAGGTAGTGGGCGAAGAAAAATACGAAGAGGTAAACATCTCGCAGATGCGTAAAACCATCGCGCGTCGTTTGTCGGAGAGCAAGTTTACCGCACCGCACTTCTACCTGACCATGGAAATCAACATGGAAAAAGCGATCGCCGCACGGGAAAGCATGAACCAGATTGCCCCGGTGAAGATTTCCTATAATGATATCGTCGTGAAAGCGGTGGCGGCGGCTTTACGTCAGCATCCTAAGGTGAACGTATCTTGGATGGGGGATAAGATGCGCTTCAACCAGCATATTCATATTGGCATCGCGGTAGCCGTAGAAGAAGGACTATTGGTTCCGGTAATACGCTTTGCGGATAATAAATCACTTTCGCACATCTCTGCTGAGGTGAAAGAACTAGCGGGAAAAGCTAAAAACAAGCAGTTGCAACCTAAAGACTGGGAGGGAAGTACTTTCACAATTTCTAACCTGGGTATGTTTGGTATTGAAGAATTTACCGCCATTGTCAACCCACCCGACGCATGTATCATGGCCGTAGGGGGGATTAAGGAAACACCCGTTGTGAAAGATGGGCAGATTGTCCCTGGAAATGTGATGAAAGTCACCCTTTCTTGCGACCACCGTGCTGTTGATGGGGCGTTAGGTGCTGCTTTCTTACAGACTTTTAAATCTTATATGGAAGACCCTATTCGTATATTGATCTAAAACTAATCTCATTTGAAAAAGGCTTTGCAAAAAACTTGCATAGCCTTTTTTTTGTTTTAAAAACTTTTTTAGCATGATGCCAAAAATAAAATCAACTACCGTCCTGGCGGTGATCCACAACGGAAAAGTAGCCATTGGTGCCGATGGACAGGCCACGATGGGAAATACGGTCGCCAAAGGAAATGTGAAAAAAATCAGGAAGCTTCAGGAAGGAAAAATCCTTACCGGTTTCGCTGGCTCTACTGCTGATGCTTTTACGCTGATCGGACGCTTTGATGAGAAGCTAGGCGCTTACAGCGGAAGCATGAAAAGGGCAGCCATTGAACTGGCCAAAGACTGGCGCACCGACCGCTACCTGCGCAAACTGGAAGCGATGATGATTGTCTGCGACCGGGATGAAATACTCATCATCTCAGGAAATGGAGATGTACTCGAACCGGATAATGGCATAGCGTCTATCGGCTCAGGAAGTATGTTTGCTCAATCTGCTGCTATGGCGATGAAGAAACACGCACCCCAGCTATCCGCTAAAGAAATAGTCACCGATGCGCTCCATATCGCGGCGGACATTTGTATTTATACCAATCACAATCTGGTAATTGAGGAGGTGGAATAAATGCTCTGTTATTTTATTTTTTAACTGATTTAGCTTGAAATGAAATTTGAGTAAGATGTAGGTCAAAAAGAACATATGCCAACCATTTTGTTGTTGGGTTGACTATGGATGTTACTCAATTTAGAAAAAGGCTCAGGCAAAGTATTAACGATGGGTTACCTGGCTGGCAGTCGCATTTGAAAATGTCAACCATCGTCCACCAGCAAGCCAGGATAAAACCTTCGACAAATACCCGGAAAGCCGCAGTACTGATCTTATTATTTCCTTCACAGCAAGAATGGTGGCTGCCCTTGATTCTGCGTCCTACTTACGAAGGGGTGCACAGCGGGCAAATGGCGCTGCCCGGCGGAAAAGTAGAGCCTGAAGACCAGAATATTTTTGATACTGCGCTGAGGGAAACCTATGAAGAAATAGGTGTGAAGGTCTCTCGTGAACAAGTCATTGGTACACTGTCAGATTTATATATCCCTCCCAGCAATATTACCGTTAGCCCGGTATTGGCGGTTATTGATCACCAACCCCAATATTATCCAGACCCCACTGAAGTTGCCGGGATTACCGAAGTGACTCTTTCTTCCTTACAGCAAGCTGAAAATTATTTGCAAAAAGACGTGACCACATTCAACGGGGCAGTTTTAAAAGCTCCCGCTTTCTATATCCAGGGCAAAATCATCTGGGGCGCTACGGCCATGATGCTGAGTGAACTGCTTGATATCATCCAGGAAATTAATTGACCACAAACACTTTAGTTTGCTTTAGGGTTAACAGATCGTTTCCCAAACCAATTCATCCACATTTTTTAAACGCATTACCTTGGAATACTATCAGCGGCCTTCCGATAAAATTTTTGAAGAACTAGACTCATCTCAAAAAGGACTTTCAGAAAGCGAAGCTAAAAGGCGGCTTGAACGAGATGGGACTAACGAATTGGAAACAGAAACCAAGATCAATAAGCTTAAGCTATTTCTCAACCAGTTCAAGTCTTTCATTATTTATATCATGCTTTTCGCTTTGGTATTGTCCCTGATTTTGGGAGAATATTCCGACGCCATTGTCATTGCGGCTATTCTGATGGCCAATGCGATTATTGGTTATTATCAGGAACTCAGCGCCCAGAAATCTTTGCAAGCCCTCAAAGAAATGGGGGTAGTCAATGCCAAAGTAGTGCGCGATGGCAAGACCAAAGATATTGACTCCAAATACCTGGTCAAAGGGGATGTGATCTACCTGGAAGCCGGGGATAAGGTCCCTGCCGATGCCCGGATTTTTAGAGCCACCGAACTAAATATTGAAGAATCTGCCCTTACCGGGGAGAGTCTGGCGGTGGAGAAAAATGCTGATCAGTTAGAAGCAGAAGCCCAGATCGGTGACCAAAACAATATGCTGTTTTCCTCTACCAACGTGCAAAGCGGGACGGCTTCGGCCATCGTGGTGAAGACTGGCATGGAGACGGAGATCGGCAAAATCACTGAGATGGTCAAAACTGCGGAAAAGCAACTTACGCCCCTCCAAAAGAGGTTGGATCATTTTGGCAAGCGACTAGGCTATGCTGTCATCGGTATTTGCTTCATCGTCTTAGCCGTGATAGGAATACGTGATTATCTGGAGAACGGCTTTTCCTGGGAAGTACTTTTGGATGCCTTATTGGTAGCGGCAGCACTGGCCGTAGCAGCGGTACCTTCGGGGCTGCCTGCCGTCGTTACTATTGCACTAAGTGCCGGGGTAAAAAAGCTCTTGAAGCGCAAAGCATTGGTGCGTGAATTGGCTTCGGTAGAGACTTTAGGTTCCTGCGATGTGATTTGCTCCGATAAGACAGGCACTCTTACCCAAAACCAAATGACCGTCAAGAAAGCCTGGACATTAGATAACGAAGCCGAAATAGAGGGTTCAGGTTACGACCCGGAAGGTGAAGTAAAGGAAGATGTAGACGAACTGCTGTTTGAAATCGGAAGCGTGTGCAATAACTCATCTATCGGAAAAGAAGAAGGGGAGTGGAGAATATCCGGTGACCCTACCGAAGCGGCACTCTTAGTTTCTGCTGATAAGGCCAAAGTCAAGAATGAAATTGAGCGTCTGGATGAAATCCCCTTTAACTCTGACCGCAAGCGCATGAGTGTCCTGGTAAAAAAAGAAGGCAAAGAGCTAATCTATACCAAAGGGGCACCGGACCAGATGCTGGAGGTTTGCACGCACGTGATGCAGGGCAAAGACAGAGTAGAGATGAATGATGAAGTCAAGAACAAAATCCAGGATCAGGTAAATCATTTTTCCCAACAGGCGCTTAGGGTGTTGGCATTCGCTTACAAAGAAAAAAATGGTGAATTTGACGAAGAAGGGTTGACTTTTGTCGGCTTACAAGCGATGATTGATCCGCCACGTACTGAAGTAATGGACTCCATTGAAATTACCAAGAAAGCGGGTATTCGGGTCATCATGATTACCGGTGACTATAAAGAAACTGCCAGTGCAATCGGTGGGGATGTTGGCATTGAAGGGGAAGCCATCACCGGTGCGGAGCTTAGCAATATGTCGGATGAGGAGTTGGAAGAACATCTGGAGAATGGTGCCAGTGTATTTGCCCGCGTAATTCCCGAACATAAGCAAAAGATCATTACTGCTTTGCAAAACCGAGGGCACATCGTCGCCATGACCGGCGATGGGGTAAACGACGCTCCGGCGCTCAAGCAAGCGAATATTGGCGTAGCAGTAGGTTCAGGTACCGACGTAGCCAAAGAAGCCTCCGATTTAGTGCTGATGGACGACTCATTTACCAATATCGTGCACGCCATTGAAGAGGGTAGGGGGATTTATGATAATATTCAAAAGGCCATCATGCATTTGCTTTCCGGTAATTTATCGGAAGTGCTGATTATCTTTATAGCAACACTGCTGGGCTGGAATTTACCTTTGACAGCTATCATGTTATTGTGGATTAACCTGATTTCTGACGGCGCACCTGCGCTGGCTTTGGCGGTAGACCCGTATGGGAACGATATCATGGAGCGCAAACCCAAACAGGCAAGTACCAGCATTTTACCTAAGCCGGAACTGATACTGACTTGCGTCCTGGCCATATTTTCTACCATAGGTGCATTGGTCCTTTTTTACTGGGCAGGCGGTGGCAACAAAGAACAGTTACCACTAGCGCAAACGACTACCTTTACCTTTGTGGTAATTTCTGAGTTTGTACTATTGTTGGCGGTGAGGAGTTATTTTGCCATTCCTGTGTTTACCAACAAATGGCTCTGGATAGCAGTTGGTTCTAGTTTGGTCCTGCAGGTTATTTTGATCTATGTACCGGGAATTAGGGATATTTTTGAACTGGAAATGCTTGGCGCCAGGGAATGGATGGGAATCGGCATCGCGTTGGCTTCGGTAGCGGTCTTGTCGTTCACTGCCAAAGCGATCACTTTAAAACAGGTGAAAGGGTAGGTATAAGCTCAGATTTGAAAGGCGCTCACATTAATGTCGGACAAATAGGGATCAAGTAATTTGGTGTCGGTAAACGAAACGATATCCCCGATATAAGCATATTTGCTATTGTACCAGATTTCAACAAAAAATTTGTCGTTATGGTATAAATTAATCCTGAACCGACGCTGCTGCTCGTGGCCATAGCGGGTAGCTAAAAAGGTGCAACGGTTCCAGACGTATTTACACTTTTTTTCGCTGGGCAGTTTTTCAAATTCTATGCTTGTCATTTCCTCTACCTGATATCAATTCAATTACTATATTAAAACCACTTTAAAGTTAAGCGTATCAAAACTAGCGTGCATTTGCAACGGGTGGAAAACGTACCCGAATACATGACAATTCAGTATGAACTTATGCTCAACTAACTCAGATTTCCTGACAGATAACGCTGAGTGGGATAAATTTGTGATGAACTTACTTACTAATGTAAAATATTTTGCTGGTAAACTCAACGGTTTTTTGTCCCAAATAAGACAAAAAGGAACAACTTAACGTAAGCTGTTCCTTCCAAATTAAGGGGTTTAAATATACAACTTATTCGGCAGTTCTGGTAATGGTGAGGGTAGAACCTTCGTTTAGTTGAAATTCTTCATGATCCTGTATCCATTTCAGATACTTTTGAAAGTATGAGTCGGAAAGTTTTTCTTTGTTCAGATAAAGCCCATCCCTTGAGATTTCAAAGGTATACTTTTCACCTTTCTTGACGAACCCATCCTCTTTGAGCAAGTTTTCCAGGACCTGACTGGCCTCATCAAAACGGCTTTCCTGCTGGCGCATCAGTTCTTCCTGTCTCCACATCTTTTCTTCTTGCTCGCGAAGTATTTCCTCTTGTTCCCGCATTTGTTTGTCCATCTTCACTTCTTGTTGACGCATCAATTCTTCCTGTTCACTAATTATATCTTCCTGCTTCCGCATCTGTTCCTCTTGTTGGCGCATTTGCTCTTCCACTATTCTTTCCTGCGCTTCCATCAATTTCTCTTGTTCCAGGGCATGCTGATTGAAGGCTTTTTCTTGTTCCTTCCATGCCATTTCTTTTTCACTCAGAAGTTTCTGAAGTATTTTCTCTTGCTCCTGCATTAATTTTTCAAACTCCTTTTCCTTTGCCCTCATGGAAGCTTCCAGTTCCTGCAAACGACGCTCAATGCTGGTATCCTGGGTATATTGAAAAGCATACACACCTTGCTGAGTGTTGATATCCAGCATAGCCATGATGGAATCTAACTGTGCCTGGGCGGGTAACAAAGGCGTAGTGACCTCCGCCAGCTTTAATAAAGAATCCATATCAATGGCTTGCAGTACACGCAATGTACTATCCATGATATAAGAATAGTTGAAAGCTGAAGGGTTGTGCGGATAAGCAGGTACTGTGAAAGCTGCCTTCGGAAAAGTATCCGTAAAATAAAAAACGTTCGCTTGTGATGCCTTAGCGTATGCCAAAGCAAGTTGGGCCTGCGCCAAAAGGCTATCTTGTAAATGCCTTGCAGCAATGACAGCGGGCGAAAATTCTACCTGAGACTTAGGCAAAGTATCAAGTATGCTTTCGGTGATATCCTGATCAATGTCAATATCCAAATCTACATCTTCATCAACTTCTAGTTCGGTGTTAATGTGTAGGTCCACGTTTTGATTAATAGAAAGATCAATGGCAGTATCCTTTTTGACCTTGGGATGAATAAATTTAGCCCAGTCCAGTGCTTCAGCTACTTTTTCTTCCCCATAGCGGTAGGCAATACTATCCCCGCTGGTACCCAGCAGTAATACTAATACAATAGCTAAACTGGCAGAGACAAAGCGTGCGCGCTGATTGCCTCCGCTTTTTCCTGGTTCCAGTATGCGTTCAATCCTTTGGAAAAGGCTGCCCTTCCCGCCATTCATCGCCAGGGCTAGCTGGCAGTGTTGTAGTTTAACTTCTTCCACACTGGCTAGGGCTTTGGCATAAGTAAGCGAGCTACCGCAGAGGGCTATTGCCAGGTCGTCGCAGCATTTTTCCCGTTCTTCCCGGATGACTGAAGATATCCACCAAATGGCCGGATGAAAGAAGAAAATAATCTCAAAAAGCGATTGCAGCATGTTGATCCAGTAATCTTTGCGAAAGATGTGCGCCATCTCATGGGCGATCACTGCTTCCACTTGATCTTCGGGCAACCCGCTCATCATCGCGGCAGGAATGAGGATGACAGGTTTGAGGTGGCCGATCATCATCGGAACTTTTGCCGTGCCTGAAGCCAACAAAATGATCGGCTGACGGATATTTAACCGCTTGCTCATTACCTGCATTTTAGCCTGCCAACGCTCCGCAACTGGATTTACCCAACGCTTTTTCAGGCGATGGATATAAAATAGAGAACCTGCAAAGCGGAGTGACAACGCCAAAACCCCTGTCATCCACAGCGCCACGATCCAGTGCAGGTGAAGATTGACATACATTTTACATTGTTGTATCAGTTCACTAAACTGCAAGGAAGTAAGCTGCTCCCCGACCGTTACCGGCTGAACAAAAGTAAGGGGCATGTGCTGAGCGCTTACCCCACGTGAATAGATGTCCTTCTGCAGTTCTTCCAGTGCAGGCTGATGGTGAAAATACAAATCCAAAAAAGTAGTCGTCGTCAGCGCGCCGGTAAACAGGAGGGCTACCACTGCCATCACGTAGCGGATGTTGGGGTTCAACTTTTGTGCATAAGCCAGAGCAACATACAGGCATAAAGCGACCAGCGCCGTTTGCCACACGCTATGAAGCAAAGTCCAGCCTAAAGCTTGCATCAGGTGATCCAGGGATATTTCTTTCATTTTTCACCTCCTTCCAGTTTGTTAATCAGTGCCTTAATTTTTTGTAGTTCTTCCTTAGATGTTTTCCGGTTGCCCAGCGCCTGCATCACCAGTTTCATCGCGGAACCCCCAAAAGCGCTCTCGGTGAAACGGTCCAGCAGCATTTGTTGGGTCGCTTGCTGCTTGAGCTTGGCAGCATAGATATGGCTCCGGCTTTCTTCATCACGGCTGAGCATACCTTTTTGTACCATATTTTGCATGTTCTTGAGTGTAGTGGTATAGCCGATGTCCCGCTTTTCTGCCAACTGCTCGTGTACTGTCCTCACCGTAGTAGGCCCGGATTGCCACAACACTTGCAGTATTTCCAGTTCCGCTTCGGTAGGTTTGGGAATGTTATTCTCTTTCATAATTGCTAAAGATAGTCTCTACGATGTATATCGTACTACAATGATATACGATGCTTATCGTAATTACAAATATTCCTACGATTATTTTCGTACAATGGCTTAGTAAGAAGTTCAAAGTTGGTGAGTTCACAGTTATTAAGTGATATGGGAACCCCTTACTAAGTAGCATATTACTTTATATTAGATAGGTATTATGTTATTATTACGCAGATACAAATGAGGTGGTAAGCATTAAAAAAAAGACGTCAGGAAAAATTATATATTTGTTATAGTCAGAAAATAAAAAATATGAGTAGCATAACAGGAACATACTATAATGGGGAACTCAAATTAGACAGACCTCTAATAACTAAAAGTCCTATCAGAGTAACATTGACTTTTGAAGAGGATAATTCCAGTG
>JBBSOG010000049.1:0-18945 GCA_038259985.1 Cytophagales bacterium | reverse complement strand
TATCCTGGGTCAGCACAATAGGGGAAATGTCGTCTTCAATCATTACTTTATCGTCGTAGAATACTTGGTTAAAGAGGCTATCCTCCCGGGAGTAACTGCTCAGGATATACCGGTCTACCGCCCCACGGCTACGGGTAGGGTCGGAAATTAGGAAAAGCAATTCCTCAAACTCATCCAGTTTTAGCCTTGCCCTTCGGATAATTTGGTTTTTGTCAAATTCTGTCAACTCCTGGGCTTGTACATGGGATATCACTGTGCAAAACGCCAGGGCCAGAAACAGGCAGTATATTTTTATCTTCATAGTAAATACTTTTACTTAGCTAGTGAGATGAATAGCTGGCTTTTCAGATATTTTGCCTTCTCAGCCGTTCCCGCGGGCAGTAGCTCACTGATCAGCCATCCGTTATTTTTTTCCATGCGGTCAAATTCCTCCACTTTGAAAATCCAGTGGTCCAACTGCATAAAATGATACGATACTTTTTTAACCTGCTTGAATGCTAGTTCCCTCTTTGCCATGCTCTTTAGCAATTTGTTTATTGGACTACTTTTGTCACCAGCCTGTCCCATATAATCCTGGGGGGCGGAGAAAATATGTTTTAACTCCAGAAAATCAGTTCCGTGGCTGTTAGGCGGAAGCACGATATCGCTGTCAACATCACCGCTCAAACCCATAAAAGTGGCCTCCATGCTATTAATCCCCCAGTTGACCGCATCTTTATGCGCATTATTTTTGATGGACAGCACCAGCGTAAAATTGACTTTCTCTTCTTTATAAACACCTTCACAAATTACCTTTGCGTACCAGTCCTGATCGTAAAAACTGAGGTAAGGCGGTTCTTTTTGATGGACGACATCTTCGAGAAACTGGCTAACTTGCTCCCGGTTCCAGCCCGGATTGGAAGCATCAAAAAGACTGATCACCAATTGCTCCCGGGATACTTCCAACTGGTATCTGTCCTTTAAGTAATCTTTGATCAGCGTCTCATTGGTGTTATTGAACCGTTCAATAAACTCGTCTACCTGTTTTACCTTGTAGGCAAAGTTTTCATCATCAAAATGCATTGGCGTATTTTGCCCCAGCGTGATGTGGGCCATCAATAGCAAACCCATGAGTAGTTTCATAAGCTGCTGGTATTTTGTACGCCTATATCCGAAAGAAATACGTCCCACTTTTGGATTTCTTTGCCATCTATCATCTGATTATAGGGCTTAACGACGACCTGCAAGTTCTTTCGGGTCACATCCTCATATATCACCCTGTTTTCGTCATTGAATCCCCTGAAGATTTGCTCAATACTGATTAATCCGTAGTAATTACCGTCCGCCGCCCGTTTGATCTGGTTGATGTAAGCGATCTGGTTCCAGAGAATTTCCACTCTGGAATAGGGCAACATTCGGATATGGTTAAGGTATTGGTCAATTTTATAATATCTCGCGCTATCACTGTTCAGGCTGGTCACTTCTACCAGTCGGTCTTCATCCACAAACAGGCCGATCGCTTGCGTGACTGCATCGTCCTGATACAACTCATCGGCTTTGGCATCTGACAAAATGCTCAGGTATAGGCTCAGTGCTTCAGTTTTTTTGCGCGCCCTCCGGGAAAAATAGTCCTGCTCTTCCGGGCTTAGCTCAATGCTACTGACCGGTTTCCTGGAAGTGTAGGTTTTCAGGTCTTTGACCTTTTCCAGTGATTTTCTGGCAATTTGAGGATCAGTCATTTTGTAGATGCCATTGTTATAGATAATCAGGGCAACCTCCAAAGCATCCAGGACGAAACGACGGCCATTCAGATAATCCTGATAAGCCACTTTCTTGTTGATGATGTCCACTTTTTCTGCGGCGAAGACCTCAGCATTCACAGTAATGATTTTGTGGTATTGCTTATCTTCATTGACCAGCCATCGGCAAGCGGCATCTTTATCAGTAGGTATCAAAACATCCCCATTGGCTTTGATGCCGATCACTAAGTCGGTAAGGTTAATGGGTTGTTTGCTTTCAAGTAAAACCTGCGTAGTGTTTACTGTTTTAATTTTCCCTTCCACCTTCTTTCCCTCTTGGGTATACACTACGTCCTGGGCATAGCCCTTGGAAAATAAAAATACACACAGCATCAACAGCCTAAACTTTAGCTTGATCATATCAGTAGGCAGTTCTGTCATTGTTGAAAGATTGATGAAGTGCTTTTAGTGTAATGTTTAGTACTAAAAATAAACAAAAAGTAACCTCAAATAATAAGAAAGTTAAAATAAAAATAAGCGTAATTGGATTATCCACCTTCAATTTCTATTTGTCAAAAAGTCAATACCCACTTATGAGTATTTTTTTCTTTCATCTGTTTTTTGTCACCCCAATAATATTAAGACTCAACAGGATACGCATTATAAGAAATAGGGAGCAGTTTTAATTAAAATGCCATTTATCATAAATAAAATAATAGCTAAATGCACAAATAATAATTAAATGTTGGAAAGCCATATTCTCAATATTTCCTCAAACATGATTTATTTAAGAAATCAAGTCTAAGTGGTTTGTATTTCTGTCGCAGAATGCAAAGTCGCGTCTGGACGAGCTATACGTATGTGAGAAAAAATGGATTAAGATAAATTGATAAAAAGGCAAAGTAAGCGTAAACGGTAAACTAAAATTTGATAGATTCCCAACATGAATTATATTGAATGCGAATATTTCAACAACCTATGAGGTAAACGTTTATGCAGCCCGAAGCGAACCATTGGTGGGATATGTACCGGAAAGGGGATAAATCGGCATTTGAGCAAATTTATTTCGGTCATGTAAATATTTTGTATGACTATGGCCTACGGATTAGTAGGGATGGCGCATTGGTGGAAGATTGCATACAGGACCTTTTTACTGATTTGTGGGCTAAAAGGGCTATCATGGGTAAGGTTCAATCTGTGAAATCCTATTTGCTGGTTTGTATAAAGAGAAGGCTCATCAGAAAGTTAGGTGAAGCCCAAAGAAACCATGCACATGCCGAAAAAGCATATTATGAACAGCCCCTGTCCTTTGACCCTGACTTTTCTGATCGCATATCAGAAGAGAAATTAACCCATCTTTCACAGGCTTTTGCTAAACTAAGCGACAAGCAAAAAGAAGTGATCTACCTGCGCTTTTACAGTCAGCTTACCCATGAAGAGATTGCCGAAGTCATGTCAGTACAGGTAAAGGCAATCTATAAGTTGATGGCCCGAGCTATTCAAGTACTGCGCGTTCAAATAGGCAGTCCTACCTTTACGCTTTTTCTATTTGCCATTTTAGCAACGCAAGTGCTCTTTTGTTGCTTTGACAGCAAGTTTTAGCCCTTTCTATTAAACACTATCTAAATTTAAAAATCAACTTATTAGAGATGGGGCAAAAAATAGCGTTTGTGTGTCCTATCATAAAATGCAGGGTACATGAACAAGTTTTTACTATATAGGTATCAGGATCATGTGATGGAGGAATTTGTAATGGACGAAGCCTTCCAGCAGTGGGTCCGTCATCCTGATGCCACATCAAATCAATTCTGGCAGCAGTTTTTACACACTTTTCCCGATAAAAGGGGGCAGGTGGAAGAAGCCAGCGAAATAGTCAGGAGCATTCATTACAGTAACCAAACGCTTTCCAAAAAGCAGCAGGCAGCCATACTTCAAAAAGTATATATCGGTGTGGATGCAGCCGCTGTGGATACAGCCGCTGTGGATACAGCCGCTGTGGATACAGCCGCTGTGGATACAGCCCCTCTGGCAAGCAGGAAAACACCTTTCCTCTTCCACAAGAGGTATATAGCTATCGCTGCAACAATTTCACTGCTGCTTATCTCTATGGTGGGGTTCTGGTTATATTTTCCTGCTTACGAGACTTATGAGACTGGCTATCAGGAAAACAAAACTATCCAACTGGCCGATGGAAGTGAGGTGTCATTAAATGCCAATACCAAAATAAAAGTGAGTATTGACGTAGATGAAAACAAAGCCCGGGAAGTGTGGCTGGAAGGGGAGGCTTATTTTCATGTGAAAAGGATGGATGGGCAAACAGGAGAGAAATTACCCGAACTTAAAAATTTCATTGTCCATACTGATAACTTTGATATAGAGGTGCTAGGGACTGTTTTTAACGTAAGCAACCGCTCAAAAAAGAGTGAAGTATTACTGAAATCAGGGAAAGTGAAAGTAGCCAGCCAGCAAATTGAACAAACCCAAATATTACAGCCCGGTGACTTGCTGACGCTCTCCGAAATAGACGAGCGCTTTCATCTCAAAAAAACAGAAACAGCTACTAAACTGGCCTGGAGAGACAATTTCTTTGTCTTTGATAACGCGCCATTAAGCCAGGTGGCCCGTGCTATAGAAGATTATTATGGCCTGGAGGTAAAGATTGCCGATAAGAGGCTGGCGGATAAAATTTTTACGGCCAGGATTTCTAGACAGGAGCTTCCCCTCTTGCTGAAAGCGATAGAAGCATCATTTGGGGTAAAGGTTTTGAATGACAAAGGAACCATTAATATACAACCTTAAATAGAAACTTGCCGGCACCAAGCCTGCCAGCTCTTTACCGGCAAAGTTTCATTTTTTCACATAAATACAACAATTATGCAACACAAAACTACACAAAAAAACAAGGTAATGTTAGCCTCATTACTGCTCATGTTCGGTGTTTTTTCCCTGCAAGCCCAGCATTTTGCTTCTGCAGGTGAGAATTCACCCGTGCTTTATCATGTTCAGCAGCATGAAAATGAATTGTTGCAAGATTTTCTCCTGAACCTGGAGAAGGAGTACCAGGTACAATTTGCCTATGACGGCGAGTTGATCAATAATAAGCAGGTAGATACCAAAATCGCAAAAGATGAGGGACTAGAAAGTGTATTGGAAAAGGTGCTTGGATCGCATGATTTACAGTACCAAAAGATAGGAAAGAAGCTGTATGTGATTCAACGAAAGCCTACGAAAGAAATCCCAAAGCTGGATATCTCTACTGAGCGGAAAAGTAGTTCGCTGGACAAACTCGCGCCAATCAGAAACGGAATGCCAGCCATTAACGTATGGCAGCAGATTATCAGTGGCAAAGTAGTGGATGGTGAAAGTGGTGATCCTTTGCCCGGCGTGAATGTACTGGCCAAAGGAACAACCACGGGCACTGTTTCAGGGATAGATGGCAACTATCGCCTGACGATAGAAGATGAAGTGACCAGCCTGGTCTATTCCTCCATAGGTTATGTATCCCAAGAAGTGGAGATCAACGGTCGCTCTACAATAAACATGGCATTGGTACCGGATATACAATCCCTCTCCGAAGTGGTGGTGGTGGGGTATGGTACCCAGAAAAAGAGTGACCTGACCGGAGCAGTCACTACTGTCAAGGGGGAAACCCTCCAGGAACGGCCTGCTGCATCTCTTAACCAGGCTTTGTCAGGTAGAATGACCGGCGTGAATGTCTCTACCAATTCCGGGCGTCCCGGTGGAAAAGCTAATGTACGCATCCGGGGAAATACGTCGGTAAGTGTGGCGAATGATCCGCTCTATGTGGTGGATGGCGTGATCCTGATTGCTTCCGGCCTGGCCAACAGTAGTTCGCCTATTGACTACATCAACCCCAATGACATTGCTTCAGTGGAGGTGCTTAAAGATGCGTCCGCCACCGCTATTTATGGGGCCAGGGGAGCCAATGGGGTAATCCTTGTCACAACTAAGCGGGGAAATCAAAACGGAGGCACCATTAGCTATGATAATTACTTTAGCGTAGGAACACTTCCTAAGAAAATCCCCCTGCTCAATTCCGAAGAATTTTTGATGGTAGAAGACATCGCTTTTCAGAATGCTGAAAAATACGACCCGGAAGGTTTTGCCGCTGGCAAGTACCAGGACCCGGCTTTGAAAAGAACCGACCCCCAATTATTTGACGCAAATGGTAACCCCATTTATGACACCGACTGGCAGGATGAAGTGACCCAGAAAGCATTCACCCAGAGCCACCAACTCTCTTTTACCGGAGGAAATGAGAAGGGTAGTTATGGCGCTTTCCTCGGCTACGTCAATGAAGAAGGGCTGATGAGGGAATCCTACCTCAAGCGGTTTTCCGGTCGCTTTGTTTTTGACACCCAGATCAGGGACTGGTTGAAGGTAGGCGGTAGCCTGAGCTACAACGACCAGAATGAAAGGCATGTAGAAGGTGTATGGGTGGGCAGGAACATGGTGGAAAACCTACCGATCGTGCCAGTAAAATATCCGGATGGTAGTTGGGCTGGTAATTCAGATTATCCGGGCATGGAAGGCGGGCCTAACCCGGTACGTGTTGGGCAGGAATATCAAAATTACCTGAAAACGCATACTATGCTGGGAAATGTATATACCAACATTACCCTCGCCAAGGGACTGGACTTGAGGACAACAGTAGGCGTAAACAACATTGACCAAAGGATCAGCACCTACGGCGGACGTGAACTCAGCTTCATTTCCAGCAATCAGAATGGGGACGCTTCTTTGACAACCGACCAGCATGTTTCCTGGCAGTTTGAAAATTACCTAACCTATAACAAGACGGTTGATATTCACTCTTTCACTGGTTTGCTAGGCCTTTCCTGGCAGCATGTAGACCGTTTTAATTATAACGCCAGGACCCAGAACTTCGCCGACGATTTTTATGGCTATAATAATTTAGGTGCGGGATCGGTCACCGTGACTCCGGGTTCCAGCTTTTATGGGTACGGTTTGAATTCTTACTTTGGCAGAATAAATTATGGTTTATTAGAAAAGTATTTGCTCACAGTGACGGGACGTATAGATGGCTCCTCTAAATTTGGAGAAGCTAACCGCTACGCTTTTTTCCCTTCCGCGGCTTTAGCCTGGAGGGTGTCGGAAGAAAGCTTTATTCAGGATATCCCTGCCATCTATAACCTTAAACTGCGTACCAGCTACGGAGTGACTGGAAACTCTGAAATTGCCGCCTACCAATCACTTGCCGGTATGGGCAACTACTCCTATATCATTGACGGCTCAATTGCCAACGGCACAGGAATCAACCGGCTGTCTAACCCTAATCTGCAATGGGAAAAAACCAAGCAGGTAGATGTCGGCCTTGAACTAGGTTTGTTTAATGGGAGGTTATCTTTGGAAGCGGATATCTATCGGAAATTAACGACTAATATGCTATTGAACTCTCCCGTGCCGGCCAGTAGCGGTTATACCACGGTGACCAAAAATATCGGTAGCATGGTCAACAAGGGGGTAGAGTTTGCGATTAATACCCATAATGTAGAGAGCGATGCGTTTTCCTGGGAAACGACTTTTAATATTTCCGTCAACAAAAATGAGGTAACGGCACTATCAGGCGGCAGTGATATTTATAGTGGCCCGAATGTGATACGGGTAGGCGAGCCGGTGAGTACGTATTTCGGACTGGTACACGTAGGCACCTGGAACACGGAAGAAGAGTCCGAAGCCGCTAAGTATTTCAGGCTGCCCGGTGATGTGAAGTACCTGGACCTAAATGGTGATGATAAAATCAACCAAGCCGACCGGGCTATTTTGGGAAAAGGGATACCGGATGGCTTTGGTACTTTTATGAATACTTTCCGCTTCAACAATTTTGACCTGATAGTAGACCTACAGTTTCAGTATGGGAATGAAGTGCTATGGAGGGCACAACATTCCCTGGAAGACCGTCAGGGGATTGCCAATAGTTTCGCCACCGTCCTGGATGCTTGGACACCAACTAACCAGGATACCCGCATCGCCCAAATCCGCCCTATTGCGGCTGGGTATGATACCAATGATGATGCTTCCAAGATTTATGATGGCTCTTTTATTAGGGGTAGAAACCTTCTGTTAGGCTATAACTTTGCCCCACAGATTACCGAAAGGCTTCATCTGAGCAGGTTAAGGTTGTATGCTTCTGTCCAAAATTTCTTTCTCGCTACGGACTTTCCGGGCTATGATCCTGAGTCGCAGACCTCTACCAGCGCGTTTGGGCAGGGATATATTTCCTATAATGAATATCCCAAGCCCAGGGTATTTATGCTGGGCTTAAATGTGTCTTTCTAATCAATTTTTTTACTGAAAATAAGACTATTATGAATACTCATATAAAAAACATAAGCTACGCATTCTTTTTTGGTGCCCTATTGCTCTTAGGTACTGCCTGTTCGGATTTTCTGGAAGAACCGGACCCCTCTAATTTTACGGTAGACAGTTATTTTAAAACCGAAGGACATGCTAAAAGTGCGGTCACCGCGATTTATCAAAGTCTGAGAGACATTCGCGGTGGTGGCTACGGGGGAAGTCCCTGGCTGATGCTGGAGTTCCAAACCGGCCTTGCCAATACGGAATTAGGCCAGGCGCAAAACAGTCTGATCGTCAGGGACCTGGTGAATAATTCAGACAATGGCTACGGCGTTACCCATTGGAACAGCAGTTATCGCGGTATAGCCAATGCGAACCTGGCAATTGCCAAAATTCCCGAAATCAGCATGGATGAAACGGCAAAACAGAATTTATTAGGTGAAGCCAGGTTCTTGCGGGCTTATTACTATTATAACCTGGTCAGGATCTTTGGCAGTGTGCCATTGATTGCCGAACCGGTAGACCTGAACTCTCCGGTGCTGTATCCCCCGCAAACTTCTGTGGAAGATATTTATGCTTTCATCGTAGATGACCTGACTACCGCGGAAGATTCAGGGCTGCCGTTCACCGATACCAGTGGAAAAATAACTTTAGGAGCCATAAAGTCCCTGTTGTCCAGCGTATACCTGACTATGGCGGGCTATCCTTTGCAAAAGGGCACTGAATACTATCAAAGAGCAGCTGACAAAGCTAAGGAGGTGATTGATTCCGGTGAATATAATCTATTTCCTTCTTACGATGACCTGCATGACCCGGCCCTGAAAAACAGTGGTGAACATATATTTATGGTGCAGTATGCGGCCTTTATTTCCCCCTCTAACTGGCAGACTTTGATCGTACCTTACAATCAAAATATATCCGCCTACTCCGACCAAACCGGGGCTATTTTTGCCGAGGAAAAATTTGTGGAATCTTATGAGATGGGGGATAAAAGGGTGGAAGAGAAGGAATTTTACTACAGCACCTTTAGCCTAAGGGCTGACAGGAATACGACCATCAACCTCGGAGGCTATTATATCTACAAGCATTTTGACTTGGAGGCCAATCTCAATACTGCCAGTAGCGATCTTAACTGGCCACTCCTTCGTTATGCCGAGGTGCTGTTTATCTATGCCGAGGCTTCCAATGAATTGTCCGGGCCAAGTGAGGCTGCATACGAAGCAGTTAATCAGATCAGGAGAAGGGCTGTGCTTCCCGAACTGTCAGGACTAAGCCAGCAGCAATTCCGGGAAGCTATCTGGCGGGAAATGTGGTACGAGTTGAGCTATGAGAACAAAACCTGGTTTGACATGGTCAGGATCAGAAAAGCCTTTAATCTGGACACCAAAGCATTTGATGACTATGTAGGTTATAAATTCGTGAATGGTCCGGTGTTGACCGAGAGAGAACTTTTGTACCCCATCCCTACGGATGAACTGAGGAATAATGAGAACCTCACTCAGAATCCGGGTTATTGATTAGCCCTTATCTCTCTACTAGATAAATAGTAAGCGCCACCAAAGTTTGGGTTTTACAACCCTTCATTGAACCACGAGAGCTGGGGGACGACACCACGCTTGCCATAAAGGCAGGCGTGGTGGAGTTTCTGGTTTTACTCAGCGGGAATGTGCCGAAGTATATGCCCAGTTGTACGCTTCTTTTTCAATACAGCACTGTTCAGGACAGTTTGCTTTAGTCAATCTTATACATTTAATTCAGGGGCTTAACCTATTTCAAATGACGATAAACACAAAGAAAGCAATCAAAGCAGTACAAAAGCTATTGGGTGTAGTAGTCCTATTCAGCATGTTCCAATGCAGCCCGGCAGAAGACGAACCTGCCCTGAAACTCAGCCAAGGTGACCATATTGTGTTGGTGGGGAACAACCTGGCCTCAAGGATGATGAATTTCGGCTATTTTGAGACCGAAATGCAAATGCGTTATCCCGACAGCCTGCTTTTCATTCGTAATATGGGCGACCCTGGCAACACACCCGGCTTCCGGCCCCACGCTGCCCGGGTATCGCCCTGGGCTTTTCCCGGTGCGGAGAAATTTCAGGACGAACTGGCCAACTATTCCGATAGCCAGGGACATTTTCCCTCTCCTGACGAGTGGATTACCCAACTCAAAGCAGATATTATCCTGGCATTCTTCGGATACAACGAATCTTTTCAGGGAGAAGAAGGACTGGAAAACTACAAAGCCGAACTGGACGCTTTCATCAAACATACCCGAAGCCAGAAATACAATGGCGACACCATTCCTCAGCTGGCTATTGTCTCGCCTATCGCTTTCCAGAACCTTTCCGATAAGTTTGACCTGCCCAATGGTAAGCAGGAAAACATAAATCTTTCTATGTACACCGAAGCTATGAGAGAAGTGGCTGCCCAAAATAATGTACATTTTGTGGATGTGTATACCCCTACCCAAGCATGGTTTGAAAGGGATTTAGGCGACGAAGAAGCGCCACTGACCGTTGATGGCTCACAACTTACGGAAGAAACTTACGCTAAATTTGCCCCGTTGCTGGCTGACAAAATATTTGGTAAAGCCGAGCCTAAGGCCGAAGTCAACCGAAGCATGGTGCATAAGGCGGTGATGGAAAAAAACTGGATGTGGCACAACGATTTTAAAATCCCCAATGGAGTGCATGTCTACGGCCGTCGCTATGATCCCTTCGGACCAGATAACTATCCTTACGAAATCGCCAAAATCCGGGAGATGACCGCCATCCGGGATGAGGCCATCTGGAAGGCCAATCAAGGGGAGAAAATGGATGTGAAGGCGGCTGATGCCAAAACCAGCAAACTTCCTCCGGTGCAGACGAACTTCAAGGCTGCGGGAAATGGTAACCTGGAATATTTGTATGGTCAGGATGCGCTGGACAAGCTGCATGTTCCACCGGGCTACAAGATTGCGCTTTTCGCCTCCGAAGAAGAGTTCACAGATTTAGCCAACCCTGTTCAGTTATCCTTTGACAATAAAGGCCGCCTGTGGGTCGCGACTATGCCCAGCTATCCGCATTACAAACCCGGAGATGATAAACCAAACGATAAAATCATCATCCTGGAAGATACTGACAATGATGGCAAGGCAGATAAGCAGACCGTTTTTGCCGACAGCCTGCATCTTCCGGTGGGTTTTACCATCGCCCCTGAAGGCGTGTATATTTCCCAGGGCACTAATCTGAAACTTTATAAAGATACCGACGGCGACGGCAAAGCAGACAGCTACGAAATTCTGCTGAGCGGCTTTGATGACCATGATACCCACCATGCCCATAGCGCTTATACTGTTGATCCATCGGGCGCTATCTACATGGGCGAGGGCGTGTTTTTGCATACCAATGTGGAGACTTCATATGGCCCGGTGCGGGCTACCAACGGAGGGTTTTACCGTTATACACCCCAACGGCATAAATTAGAACGGGTGGCCCAGTTGCCTATTCCCAATCCCTGGGGCATCGCTTTTGACGAATGGGGAGAAGATTTCTTTGCTGATACTTCCGGCCCGGATGTACATTGGATGATGCCCGGTGAAGTGAAGTCGAGGTATGGGGTAGCTACTGCCAAATCCAGAAATTTGATTGAAGAAGCCCACCGGGTGCGACCCACTTCCGGTCTGGAATTTGTTTCCAGCCGCCATTTTCCCGATGATGTGCAGGGAGATTTGCTGATTAACAATACCATAGGCTTTTTGGGGACCAAGCAACATACGATGGTGGACGATGGTACCGGCTATCATAGCGAACACCGCCAGGATTTGGTGTGGAGCGATGACAAAAACTTTCGTCCGGTAGATATGGAGTTTGCTCCCGATGGCTCTCTCTATCTCGTAGACTGGCATAATATACTCATCGGCCACATGCAACATAATGCCCGCGACCCGCTCCGTGACCATGCCCACGGACGTATTTACCGCATTACCTATCCTTCCCGTCCTTTGGTAGAGCCTGCAAAAGTAGCCGGTGCGAGTATAGATCAGTTGCTGGATAACCTCAAGCTTCCTGAGTACAGGACACGCTTTCGCAGCCGTCGTGAACTTCGGGGTTACGAGGCCTCCGAAGTGCAGGCCAATCTCTTCAACTGGGTAGACCGCCTTGACCAGGATGACCCCCACTATCAGCACTATTTGCTTGAAGCACTCTGGGTAAGCTGGGGACTTGATCAAGTAGACGAATCATTATTGCGCCAGTTGCTCAAAGCGGATGATTATCATGTCCGGTCGGCCGCGGTACGGGTGCTGCGCTATACCGGGCATCAGATAGCAGAACAGCCCGAATTACTGATGGAGGCTGCCGGTGACGAGCATGGGCGTGTGCGTCTGGAAGCCATCGTAGCCGCCTCCTGGCTGGACAAGGATGTGGGTATTCCCATTGTGGAAGAAGCCGGCAAGAAGGAAGTGGATGATTGGATGGCAGAAGCTTATGTAACCGCATTGGCACACCTCAATGGAAAATCGGTAAAAGAGAGAGAGGAAGAGATGGTCAGGACCAGCTTGGAAGGGGAGGAACGCGCGCTTTTTATTGCCGGAAAGGAAATTTATGCCCGGGAAGGTTTTTGCAACACCTGTCATCAACCAGATGGCGGCGGACTTTCTGCCTCCGGTTTTCCGCCACTTTCAGGAACCAAATGGACAAGCGGCAGCGAAGAGCGTTTGATTAAGATTGTATTAAAAGGGCTAATGGGACCTATCACAATACAAGGTAAAGAATATCCTGGGCAGGTGCCTATGACGCCGTTCGGAGGAATGCTCAAGGACGAAGAAGTAGCCGCTGTACTAACTTATGTACGTAATTCCTTCGGTAATGAAGCCTCTGCCATTTCTCCCGATAAAGTAACAGAAGTACGGGCGGCCATTGAGGATAAAACAGGCTTCTATTCACCGGAAGAATTGCTCAAAGAGCATCCCCTGGAGGAATAAGTACTTGGATTACAATATAATTACAAATCAAAAAGCACTAACTCTGGAACGCGTTCCACGACGTATGATTTATCTTAAACGAACACTTAAATTGACAGCAATCACAACGCATTAATTTATCTTTATCATAATGAACATCAATAAACATATAAAAATACGCTCCTTCAACCCAGCAAAAATTTTAGCTTTATTCGCTTTGAGCCTGTTCTTCAATGTATCTTTTTCCTATGCCCAAAATGGGCAAAAGTGGATTTCATACACCCCTGAGGGCAAAGGTAACGGAAAGCATATCGTATTGGTAAGTGGAGATGAAGAATACCGTTCGGAAGAAGCGTTGCCCATGTTGGCACAGATACTTTCCAAACATCATGGTTTCAAAACCACGGTCTTGTTTGCCCTTGACCCCAAGACCGGAGAAATTGACCCGGAGAACAACACCAATATCCCTGGCCTGGAGCAGTTGGAAACTGCTGACCTGATGGTACTCTTTGTCCGTTGGAGGCACCTTCCTGCCGAACAGATGAAGTACATAGATGCTTATACCAAAGCTGGCAAACCTGTGGTGGCAATGCGCACATCTACGCACGCTTTCAAATATGAAAGCAGCGAAAAAAGCCCCTATGCCCAATACAGTTCGGACAGCAAGACAAAAGGCTGGGAAGATGGCTACGGACGTCAGGTGCTGGGTGAAACCTGGGTATCTCACCATGGACATCATGGAGAGGAAGGAACACGGGGATTGATCAACGGACTATACGAAGACCATCCTATCCTTAAGGGGGTAAAGGATATCTGGGGGCCTACAGACGTATACACCATTCGCGACTTGACAGAAGACGCTCAGGTGTTGTTATTTGGGCAAACAACCCAAGGAATGAATGCCCAGGCACCCTTGAGTTATGAAAAATCCATTATGCCCGTAGCCTGGACAAAAAACTTCAAAAGTGAGAGTGGTAAAAATGCCCGTATTTTTACCACCACCATGGGCGCGTCAGTAGACCTGAAGAGCGAAGATTTGCGTAGAATGATTGTCAACGCCTGTTACTGGGGCCTGGAAATGGAAGCGCAGATTGATGAAAGCAGCAATGTTGATATCGTAGGCAAATATGAGCCAACTATGTTTGGCTTTGGTAAACATACCACAGGTATGCGACCCTCTGATTTTAAAATGAAATAATAAGCTAATTTGATGCATAGTGACGAATGATGAGTGATTAATCATTCATCACGAATCACTCATCATTAAATACAACAACCCATGACTAAAGTAGGATTTAACGCACTGGTCTGGTCAGCAGCCATGTCCGATGAAATGATGTCCATCATTGACCGGCTGAAAGAGATTGGCTACGATGGTGTGGAATTTTTTATAGGGTCTCCTGACCAGGCAGCCTACCAAAAAATTGGGAAGTATGTACAAAGCCTGGGCATGGAAACCACTACTGTGTCGGTAGTCAGTAAAGATGAAAATCCTATTGACCCATCCGCAACGGTCAGGCAAAAAGCACTGGACCGCCTGAAATGGGCCATTGACCGGGCACATGATATGCAGTCCAACATATTGTGCGGGCCTTTACATTCAGCACACGCTCACTTTATGCAGCATGCCCCGCAAGACCAGGAATATGGCTGGGGCGCAGAAGTACTGCACGCTGCCGGAGAGCATGCTGCGCAAGCGGATATTACCTTAGCTTTGGAAGCGCTCAACCGCTTTGAATGCTATCTATGCAACACGATGGAGCAACTCACCAAGCTGATCAAAAAAGCAGATCATCCCAATGTCAAAGCCATGTTTGATACGCATCATGCCAATATTGAGGAGAAAAAACTTTCTGAAGGCATCCGAACTATTGCGCCGGTACTGGCCCATGTCCATATCAGCGAAAACGACCGGGGCACACCGGGTGACGGGCATGTGCCCTGGGACGATGCTTTTTCGGCTTTGGCAGAGATCAAGTATGATGGCTGGCTGACTATTGAAGCCTTCTCCCGCAATGACGTTGACTTTGCCAATGGCATAGGCGTATGGCGTGAGTTTTCCCAACCCTGGGACATCGCCGAAAAGGGCTTCGCCCACATCCACCAGATGAAGGATAAATACGGGCTTTAGGTTATACGGATGAACAGATTAGCAGAGCGTTTTAGCATTGTCCTTTTCATGTTGGGCTTACTTTTTGGTTCTGCAGAAAAAGCATACGCACAAAAGGCAGTTGAGAGTAATCGCACGAACTTTCTGGAGAAAGTATACGCGCATTACAACAAACAGCTTAACAAAGGGCTAGATGTACATGGACCGGACACTACTGGCTTTTGGATGGCCAGTCTTAGTACTTATAACGCCTTGTACCCTGAGGATGCTACTCGTCCAGAACATATTCCTCAAAGGGCTTACCTAAACCGCTTTGTAGATGCACCACAGGGCGCTACCCTCTACTGGGATATGCCCTCTATAGTAGCCGCTTATAATCTTAGTAAAATATCCGGTGAAGATTGGTACAAGCAAAAAGCAGATGCATATCTGAAAGTTTTTTTAGAGCGTTGCGTCGCTGAGAATGGTATTTTCCTTTGGGGTAATCATTACTACTACGATGCGTTCAAAGACAGCACCATGAAGTTCGGTTCTAAGCCCGTCGCAGTAGATAAAAAGACCGAAAAAGGTGATTTGCACGAAATCCGTCCCTTGATGCCTGCTTGGGAAACCTTCTGGAAAATATCACCCAAAGCTACCGAATTAGAAATACGGGCTAGTGCAAAAGCTCATCTGGTAAATGAACAGACTGGTGAGTTTAACCGCCACGCCGATGGCAAGAGCCAACACGCTTTTATAGAAGCCGGAGGTAGCCTGCTCCATAGCCTTTCCTGGCTATACAGTAAAACAACTGATGCAAAACTGCTGGAACTGGCTGACAAAATAGCCCATTACAATTTTAACCTGTCCGATCCTTCTACCGGCTTGCTGGCCAATGACCCTACCTCAGACCGCTGGGATAACCATACAACCACTACTGAAATAGGTTTGTGGGCAGGTTGCCTGCTTCAGGCAGCACAACTGGCTGATAAAAGTTATCAAAAAAAATGGAATGCTATGGCTGACACAGTATTGTCTTCCTGGTTGCGGTATGGCTATGATGACAGCGTAGCAAAATACTATGGCATGCTTAATATTGGCAGCGGCCAACCTATTTTCAGAGAAGCGAGCGATGATTATCCTTACAAACCAGGCAACCATACTGATATATGGGAGCCACTATTTCCTACCCATAATTATCCCATGACACTGGCAGAAAGCTGTCTGACCCTTTATAAACTGACGGGCAAAAAAGTGTATAAGGAAGCCTGTGAACGATGGATACAGCAGATTGAGCAATCATTGCCCGCGCGACAGGGGAGGGGAGCGTATGCCGAGCAGTATGGAAGGGCAATCTTTTTTTTACTCAGTGCAGCGGACAAATTTGAAGAACCATCTTATCGGGATTTGGCTGAAAAGATAGCCCAGGAAGCCACTGATGTTTTGTTTGCCCACGGCATGTTTAGAAGCCATCCGGGAGAATACCGCTACGATGCCGTGGATGGAATTGGAATTTTATCCCTGGCACTTATCTGGCTGGAGACCGGTGCAAAACCCGAAATGATGGGTTTGTACTTTTAATCTCTATAGAAAATTAAGCCGTTTTATCAGAAACAAGTTTTTTATTTCGTAATACTGATTTTGACATGATCTTTTTCATCATGTCAAAAAATGATTTTTTTTTGTGAGAATCATCCTTTAAAATTACGTTTAATGGCTGATGATCAAAAAATAGCGCTTATATTTTTTAGCAGAAATGCTGCTTCAGAGGGGCGGGCAAAACAATGGTTTCTCCACAAGGCTTCCTCAAAAAATAAAGTGCTGGCCTCATCCCTTATCTCACGCTCATTAGCAGCCCTACAACATACAGGGCTTCCGGTTTTTCATTACCATGAGGACAACCAACAAGGTAAGACTTTCGGCGAACGGATCACCCGTGCCCATCAGGAGGTTTTTGAACTCGGTTACGAGGCTGTCATTTCTGTAGGGAATGACTGCCCCAACATAGCACATACAAATTGGAAGGATATTTGCCAGCAGCTTGCCTCGGGTAACTGCGTCATCGGGCCATCTTTGCGGGGCGGGGCTTACTTGATCGGCCTTACTAAAGAAGCGTTTGACCCCGAACAGTTTCAACAACTTCCCTGGCAAGCTAATAAGCTTTTTAAGGCATTGTCCGAATTTTGTGCTGTTGGTGATGATAAACTTCCTTTTCTGCTGCCCGCTCTCAGGGATATTAATTCCCGATATGACCTGAAAAAGCTGTTGAAAACAGCCTGTGCCAGTCATTATTTTAAAAGGTCAGTCCTTAGGTTATTCTTTCAAGAGCAAAAAACATTCTTCAAAACATCCGAAGATTTTCCTGTCTTTTCCCTGTTCTCTTGTTCTCCCTTCAGGGGACCCCCTCTTTTCTCCTAACTTTTTCCTAAGTAAGCATTCCCTGGCCGAAATATTCCGGCCTGAATAATTGATTCATTTTTAAGCACAATTTTATGAACCACAGCAATGTGCGATGGCTTATCGTATGCATTTTTTTTAGTCTGATCACCGCTTGTACTACCAAAAATTCGGAAACGGATCTTGATCTTCAAAATACTTCCTGGGATACCATAGCGCAAAAAGCCCGGGGCACTACCGTAAATTTTATGATGTGGCAGGGCAGTCCGGTGATCAACGATTACATCAACAACTACGTGGTGCCAGCCGTGAAAAAACAATATGACATCGATCTGAAAATCACCGGAGGGCAGGGGCCGGAAATTGTGCAACTGGTGATGGGGGAGAAAGAAGCGGGCGTCAGCGATGGTCAGGTGGATATGGTCTGGATCAACGGAGAGACTTTCTTTCAGCTCAACAGCATCAAAGGCTTGTGGGGACCTTTTGTGCAGCAGCTACCTAACGCGCAATACATTGATTTTTCTGATCCCTTCATCAGTACCGACTTCCAGCAGCCTGTCGATGACATGGAATGCCCCTGGAGCATCGGTCAGTTTGCTTTGGTCTATGATTCGGCACAAAAGTCCGTTCCGCCTCGCAACCTGGCAGCACTTGAGGCATATGTCAGAGAGCATCCCGGCACATTTACCATTTCCAACGACTTTTCGGGGATGACCCTGCTGAAAAGTTTACTGGCCGAACTAAGTGGTTCTCCTGATGGACTCGACGGACCCTTTGAGGATGAAAAATACGAGCGTCTTTCAGGACAGTTATGGGAATACATCAACCGCAACAAAAAATATTTCTGGAAAGAAGGCAGTACTTTTCCGAAGGAACACACCAAGATGGACCAGATGTTTGCCAGTGGCGAGCTAAGTCTTACCTACGGTTTTGGCGAAGGCGGCATTGAGGAAAAGGTGCGAGAAGGACTTTTCCCGGAAAGTACCCGCGCCTATGCCTGGGACAATGGCACCATTCTCAATGCCAACTATCTGGGGATTCCCTACAACGCGGGCAACAAGGCCGGAGCCATGCAGGTGATCAACTTCCTGATCTCTCCGGCAGCACAGTTTCAAAAGTCCCATGCCGATGGCATGAACTCCAACACGGTGCTGGAGATAGACAGACTAACTGATGAATGGCAGGATAAATTCAAGAACGCACCTACCAGAAAATATGCGCCCACGATGGCAACGCTTTCTGAAAAAGCCATCCAGGAGCCTGCCCCTGAATACATGATTCGCCTGTATGATGAATTTAGAACGCATGTCATTGAACAGTAAATCATCCTATATCGGCCTACTGTTTTTTCTGCTGATCGGTGTGGTGCCCTTCGCGGCTGCCTTCACCTATGCCTTGCTGTATAGCCTGGGTGTGGTAGGCGTGCTCAATGATGGTTTCACGACACAGTACTGGCAGTCT
>JBBSOG010000048.1:0-18984 GCA_038259985.1 Cytophagales bacterium | reverse complement strand
GATATCCGTAGGCCAAGCTTCAGCCACATGTACGATCGCCGCGGGATCAGGTTTGAAGTTGCCATATTTGCCGGGGTCCTGGCTGAAAGGATAGCGACCACCCATACAGACCAGATGTTTTACTTTTTTGCGTACCAGTTCCATCCCCGTAAGCGTACTGATGTCATCGGGGTAGCTGTTTAGCAAATAAGATAAATTAGTCAGGTAGCCAACCGTCACGATCACCACACTGCTGTCTGCCTGGGCTGCCAATATTTCACGGTAAAGCTTGGTGGCATCCTGAGCTTGCTCTCCCAAGCCCTGGTCCTGGGGAAATTCTTCAGCGATGATGCGCACATACTTAGAATTACGGTATACGCCCAGCGTTTTGACCGTTCCGATAGGAATGTCCGGTCGCCCGCAGTAGGTATTAATGGCATCCACCGTGGGCACCGACCAGGGGTTGAGACTGCAAACCATCGTCGCTAATATTTCGGCATCACCAGCATCCGCCAAGCCGTGCAACATAGCCAATGCCCCTACATCATCCACATCTGATTCCATATCAGTATCAAAAATGATTTTCATCTGTGCCCTGGCAGGCAAGGCAGCCAATAACATGAGTAAAAAAAGATGCCCTAGTAATTTTTTCATTAAGTTGTGGTGTGAATTGTCAAGCACGTGCTGCTGTGTTTGATCAAGATTTTCAAAAAAGCAAAATAAAAGTATTTCAACCTTAATCCTACACCATCTTATGATAATAGATAGCTGATTGGTATTTGCTGCTGAATAATATACACTCTATTTGAGCACATTGGCAATACTACGCGATTTTCATTCAGGCTTGCAGGACAATAAAGACAAAGGACAAAGCTGGGAATTCCTGGGAACTTCAATTGTTAAAACTTTAGAAAACCTGTATCTTTTTGGAATATAGTCGGGTAGGTATGCAAGTATATCTCCGCGCATTATATTTTATCATCAGCCAACTGATCACATGAAACTAAAAAGTGACCCCAGGGTCAAAGATGTATTTGACCACTACCCTCCATCCGTACAGCCCCAGTTACTGCATCTCCGGGCATTGGTGTTAAGCACCGCTTCTGAAACGGACGGACTGGAAACCCTGGAGGAGACCCTCAAATGGGGCGAGCCCAGCTACCTTACCAAACATGGAAGCACAGTCAGGATGGATTGGAAAGAGAAAAACCCCGAACAGTTTGCCCTCTACTTTAAATGTACATCCCAATTAGTGCCCACTTTCAAAACTATCTATAAAGACCAGTTCCAGTTTGAAGGCAAGCGTGCCATCGTGTTTAAACTCAATGACAAAATACCCGAAGCTGAACTCAAGCATTGTATCTCCCTGGCCCTGACATACCATAAAGTAAAGCACCTACCCTTATTGGGGGCCTAGAAGAAGTCATAGGTGTCAGGCTTGTCACCGTGGTCAGTGTCTCCACTGACCGCTTAAGGCAATGACATTGCAAATACGTATCAAATGAGTAATCAAAAAGCTGTACCTTAAGACTAGATAGACTTACTCACCTAAAACATTGACTACTATGAAGAAAATTATGTGCTGCGCCTTGTTCACTACCATGATTTCCATTGGTTTGTACGGGCAAGGAATTAGCCAGCAGTCCCAGCAAAAGAAAGAGATTATTTCTTTAGTTGATCAATATGCCCAAGCCCGGGAAAACCAAGATACCGTACTACTCAAAAGCATTTTGACCACCGACATTGATCAACTGGTGTCATCGGGAGAATGGCGCAAAGGGATGGGGGCAGCGATGGAAGGCATGATGCGCAGTTCCGGCAGCAACCCCGGCGACAGGACACTGACCGTTGATCAGGTCAAGTTTTTAGGTGAACAAGCAGCCATCGCCGATGCACGTTATGAAATCAAAAACGCTGATGGGAGCATCAGAAAGATGTGGAGCACCTTTATCGTGGTAAAAAAGGCGGGCAAGTGGGAAATCACCGCCATCCGTAACATGCTTCCGGCAGGTAGTTAAAAACTAGCGTTCTAGAAGATGGCAAGATCGTACAGATGCCTCACACAACTACCGATGGCAAATCCAGGTTTGAAGCTACTTGCGCCTGAGAAAACATGTTGACAATTAAATATTGCTTTTAAAGTTGAAATGATATCTTCGTAGATAATAACCTTACTATCTTCATGAAAATTACTATTACTTCCATTGAGTTAAAAAACCCGTTTAAGTTTTTTGCGCTTTCCAAAAACGCCATGTATATCCTCCGACAGCTTAAGGCTACCCAATGTAAACAAATGAAGAAAAGCGGATTCTGGATGAAGCATTATACCATGACATTGTGGAATAATGAGCAGGAATTGAAGGCTTTTGCGATGGGTGGGGCACACTTGCAGGCGATGAAAAACGGTAAAAACATAGCCAAGGAGATTCGCACCCTGACTTTAGATGCTGATGAACTTCCGGATTGGAAGACTGCTAAAAAATTACTGTTAACAGCAAAGCCAATTCGGTACTGAATAAGAATAATCAAGGGTGAAAAATTACTTATCCACGCTGGAAAATCAGATTATGCATTTGCGACAAAGCAGATGGGAGCGTCAGAAAGATGTGGAGCACCTTCATCGTCAAGAATGAAGCAGGAAAATGGAAAATTACTGCCATCCGCAACATGCTTCCGGCAGGCAGTAATTGATCTGTTAAACTTCGGGGTACAGTAATAAATACGGCCATATATTCTGTTTTCTAGTATTTGCAATACCAACAGATACCAAAGCATGACACCAACCATCCTACACATACCAGAGAGAAAACTAATAGGGATGCGCATGAGAACTTCATTAGTTAGCGACCATCCTGCCACACTTTGGCAGCGCTTCATGCCGCGAAGAAAAGAAATCGTCAACACATTGGACACTGGACTTTATGACGTGCAGGTTTATGATGGGCTTTTAGATCCAGGTCAATTCACGCCCGATACTTACTTTGAAAAATGGGCGGCGGTGGAAGTACGTGATGTTGAACAAGTACCGGAAGGAATGGAACGCCTCACCTTGATAGGAGGGAGGTATGCCATATTTATACATCAAGGACTTTACAGTCACTTTAAAGAAACGATGGATGACATCTTCATGAGATGGCTACCCGGTTCAGCTTATGCCTTAGACGATCGGGAACATTTTGAAATCATGAGGGAAAGGTATTATGGTCCGAATGATCCAAATTCGGAAGAAGAAATTTGGATTCCGATAAAATCAGTGGGAAAAGGATAGGATTAAGCAAAGTAAACCAGCTTAAGAAGCTAAAACCACAGCAAACCTCTGACTAGCTTGCTGTGGAATTTTGTTTAAGGATTTGCGATAAAAGGCGCTTTTCGGATGAAGCTTTCATCAGACAATTGGTGAATAAGAAAATGTGCCAGATCAGTAGCACTGATTTTCTCGCCGGGGCAATCTTCCAGGCTCACCTTAGTTTCACGTCTTTCCTCCGTTTGCTCAATCAAAGGAAGCCTGACCAACGTCCAGTCCAGCGCACTATTGATTAACAAATCATATTATATCTGTTTATTAGCCATAGAAAGGGGAAAATTTGTGGTTCTATTTGTTAGGAATATCCCTACAGAATATTTCCGATAAAGAAATACGATCAAGTAAGTATGTTTATCTTTGTGTTCATGATTTTCCGGGTGAACCATTTTGTATGAATAATAGCCGTCCTGAAATAAGAACTGTCAACGTGATCCGCTACGTCACTCCTTTGCGGGAAGGAGGTTCACTGCCTGCACTGGTGGAGGCGGATGATGAGTTTTTGTACGTGCTCAAGTTTCGTGGTGCCGGGCAGGGCGCTAAAGTGCTCATTGCCGAGCTTATCGCCGGGGAAATTGCCCGTGTCCTGGGTTTCCGGGTGCCGGAAATTGTGTTTGCCCAACTAGATGCTACTTTTGGCAGATCAGAAGGTGATGAAGAAATTCAGGATTTGCTCCGGGCCAGCGAAGGTTTAAATTTGGCGCTGCATTATCTTTCGGGATCGGTCACTTTCAATGCCCTGGTCAACCCGGTAGATGCCCGGCTTGCTTCCCAAATTGTTTGGCTGGATGGGCTGATTATGAATGTAGACCGCACGGCACGCAACACCAATATGCTAAGTTGGCACAAAGAACTGTGGCTCATTGATCATGGGGCCTCTTTTTACTTTCACCATTCCTGGGATAATCCTGAACAACAGCCTCTAAGGCCTTTTTCTCACATCAAGGAACATGTATTACTCGCATGGGCCACCGAACTGGAAGCTGTTGACCGAGCTTTCAAAGCTATGCTTACCGATCAGCGTATCCGTGGGATTGTATCCTTAGTTCCGGATGAGTGGCTGATGGAAGATTCCCCCTTTGATTCGCTTAGCGAACATCGGGAGGCTTACATTCAGTTTTTAGTTACCCGACTTAATCGCACTGAAGTTTTTATTAAAGAAGCCCAACATGCCAGAGAAGCACTTGTTTGAATATGCCGTCATCCGCGTAATGCCAAGGGTAGAACGGGAGGAATTTATTAATGTGGGCGTGATACTGTTTTGCGCAAAACAAGCTTTTCTCAAAACAGCTTATGCATTAAACAAAGATCGGTTGCTTGTTTTTTCTGACGCCATTGATGTACCGGAATTGGAAGAACGCCTTCAACTCTTCCAGTTGATTGGTAAAGGGGGAAAAGAAGCAGGTACCATTGGGCAGTTGACTATGGCTTCCCGCTTTCGCTGGTTAACGGCGAACTGTAGCACGATCGTACAAACATCACCCGTTCATCCGGGCCTCTGCGAAGATGGCCAGGCCATGCTGGACCGATTGCTCAAACAGCTTGTACTTTGAAAGAAATATCACTGTTTTACAACATAACATGATAGGGATGGCGGGTAAAAATTATCCAAAGCCCATAATAAAAAAACAATAATGCAATAGCTAAATAATAAAATTCATTGAATATGATCACGTATTTATTATAGGAATAATACTATTACAGATGTATTGTATCAGGCTATATTTGACTTTCGTCTTCCAAAAAGAAAAGGCTACTTGCTGTACTGAAAGTTAAACTATTTCTTTAGAATCCATGAGATATTTATTTACAATCTTCTTGATCACAGCAAGTACGTTCGCATTCACGCAAAGCTTGAATAGAAACTGGGAAAATGAGTTGACCACTTCTTTGCAGGAATTTTTGCAATGTGGAAACAAAGATGAAAATTCGCCTCCTTGTTATCGTTTTGCGGGAGAATCATTAAAGCAGGTTTACAAGATCAATGATTTCTACTCCAGCGAAAAAGGTAGGTACCTGGAGCCTGACGAAATTTATAGCTTTCTTGAAGAAAGTAAGCAATGGACATTATTAGGAAAAGGATACGATCAACATGCGTTGAATGGGGCACAAGATTATGCGAATGCTAATAAAGCAGTGGTGGCGGTGATGAAAGGGGCCGCCTATGGCCATATGGTACTCATTTTACCCGGCGAGCTTCAGCCTTCCGGATCATGGAGCTTGAAAGTGCCTAATTCAGCCTCGTTTTTCACCCATCAGGCTGATAAATCCTTTATCAACAAAAAATTATCTTACGCCTTTACCCCCAGCGATCAGGGGCATATATTGCTGTACGGAAGAAAGTATTAGCACTTTGGTGACATTTAATTGCTGAAAAGTGTGAGTTTTCTTGTATTTTCAGGCCAGATAAAAACAACCTGACATGAAATACACTAGAAAAAACTTTTTACAAATGCTAGGTGTAGGCGCGCTGGCAACGGCAACAACTTCTACAACTTATGCTGCCAAGTCTTTTAAGACGAACCATAGACTCAATGCCCAATCACTTACGCTGGGGGTTGCTTCTTACTCTTTGCGCAGCCTCTCATTAGAAGATACTATCGCGGTAGCCAAGCGTCTACAACTGGATGCTATCTCTTTGAAGAGCATGCATTTGCCAATGGACAGTACTCCCCAGCAGATCAAGGCCGCAGCAAAAAAGGTCAGGGATGCCGGTCTGGATTTTTATGGCGCAGGCGTGATCTACATGAAGACGCCCGGCGATGTAGATAATGCCTTTGCTTATGCCAAAGCCGCCTATCTTAAAATGATCATTGGCGTCCCCAATTATGAGCTGCTGCCCCAGGTAGAAAAGAAAGTAAAGGATACCGGAATCATGCTGGCCATCCACAACCACGGGCCGGGCGATGATGTCTATCCCAGTCCGGATAATGTGTATGAAAAAATCAAAGACCTGGACAAACGCATCGGCCTCTGCATTGACATCGGGCACACTTTCCGCATTGGTCAGGACCCGGCAGCCAAGGCTAAACAATACGCCGAGCGGCTCTATGATGTTCACCTCAAAGATGTAGACAAAACCGGGGCCGAAGGCGGTACCCTGGAATTAGGCCGTGGCATTATGGATATTCCCGGTTTTATGAAAGCCCTGCAAGAAATCAACTACACCGGCGTAGTGGGCCTGGAATACGAAAAAGATGGTGATGATCCCGTCCCTGGCTTGTCAGAATCAGTAGGCTATGCCCGTGGCGTGTTGGCTGCGCTGAATGTTTGATGCTGGATGCATTCATCTATAGAGAATGGCAAAGTATGTGACTTTAAGCTCGTTTGTTATCCTGTTCTTTATATGTGCTTGTGCAAGAAAACCAGATCATAGAAACTTGATTTTAACAAAGCTTAAGTTTGATAATTTAGGTGATGATACGATAAAAATAAGCCAAAAAGCTACTTTTAGATTGGTATTGAACGACCATAATTTAAAAATAAAAAAGGCATATTTTGATTGTACTATAGAAAGTGATTTACAGATTGATGAAGTCAATTATGTATTGAGTAATTGCATTAAGGAGCTATTTATAAATCAAGATACTATTATCATCCAGTTGACCCCAACTGCTGTTGGTAAAAAGAAATTTCAAGAAATCACTGTTTTAGCGGTTGATGAAAATGATTTTATTTCTATTCATCAAGGAAGTTTTGAATACTTTGTTTTAGAATAAAATGAGCGATTGCTATTCGTAGTAAATATTTTTCCAATGAAGCTTATTGGGTCTGATAATAAATTGTCGTTACGAATAAGAAAAAATGAATAATAGAAAATTATTCTTGATGGGAAACTGTTGCCTAATTAGGTAACTTTAAGTTATGGATGAAACTAAAAGACAAATCATATTCTTTGGTGATAGCTTTTGGGATTTCTATCATAGGCAGGATCAGAAAGTCAAGAAACGAATTAACTGGACATTAGGGGTTGTAAGAGACCTGGAAATGATTCCAGAGAAATATTTCAAGCATATTGTCGGCACTAACCTCTATGAAATCAGGGTTAGTGCAGGGAACAACATATTCAGGATTTTCTCTTTTTTTGATAAAGGTAAGCTAGTGGTTGTGTTAAACGGGTTCCAAAAGAAAACACAAAAAGCGCCAAATAAAGAGATAGAAAAAGCCTTAAAACTTCAAAAAGCATATTACGATGAGCAAAAATAAGATAGTTAGCTTTGAAGATCATCTGGATCATGAATATGGCAAAGAAGGAATGCCCACTCGTGAGAAGTATGAGCGGGAATTTGAAGCATTCAAGCTAGGCGTGATGCTGCAATCATTGAGAAAGCAAAGGGGAATGACGCAGCAAGAATTAGCTGATAAATGTGGTACAACCAAGCATTATATTTCTAGGATTGAAAATGATGCGTCAGACATTAGGTTATCCACTTTGATGAGGATAATACAGGAAGGTTTGGGCGCTCATTTAAAATTGACTGTAGATGCATAAGCTAATCATTCTCCTTTTTTTGCTTATTTCATCCGCTGTCTTTGCCCAAGGTCAAAAAGAGGTGATCAAAATATCCGAAGACCTGGAAATTATTCCCCTCAGCGAAAAGAGCTTTATCCACGTTTCTTATGTGACTTACCCTTCTTTTGGAAGGGTAGCTTGTAATGGCTTGCTATATGTCAACCGAAACGATGCTTTGGTGATGGATACGCCTGCCAATGATGAATTATCACAGCAATTATTAAATTGGATCGCAGAGAAGTTTCCTCATGTAAAGGTCAAAGGTGTGGTCATCAATCATTTTCACAGCGATTGTCTGGGAGGACTGAAAGCTTTTCATGCTGCCGGTGCCCAATCTTATGCTAACCGGCTTACCTGCACGCTGGCTCAGCAGGATAGCGCAGAAGTACCGCAAAATGCCTTTTCCAAAAAAATGAAAATCAAAGTAGGTAATCAGGAGGTGATCTGTGATTTTGTGGGGGAAGCTCATACCCGCGATAACATTGTGACCTGGATTCCTGAAGAAAAGATTCTTTTTGGAGGGTGTATGGTCAAATCTGTGGATGCCACCAAAGGAAACCTAGAAGATGCCAATGTGGAAGCCTGGTCCATTACCATTAGCAAAGTTAAAAGCAAATACAATCATGCTGAAATTATCATTCCCGGACACGGAGAAGCGGGTGGTTTGGAACTACTGGATTACACTATGCAACTCTTTGCATTGTAACACGGCGACGCATTCTCTGTGAAATTGATGTCCAGTCATGAACATTATAAGAAGCTTCGTAATAAGTAATTAATTTCTTTGAGGGTGTCATACAAAAGGCTGGTTTTATTTGGTCTTTTCGTAAATTGACCACTACATTGTACTTCTCAGCTTGTCTTAACAGCCTTTTGTTGAGGCAAACAGATTCACCTAACCGATCAACTAATGACACAGCCCAAGTTTTTAATATTCCTTACTATGCTTTTTCTTGTCCTGGGTACGAGCCAGAAACTGGCAGCCCAGGAGTCCCGATTATTAAGAAACCCTACCATCAGCGCCAATCATATTTCCTTTGCCTATGCCGGGGATATCTGGCTGGCAGATACAGATGGCTCTAAGGCGCGGAGAGTGACTACCTTTCCCGGCGTAGAGTCGGAGCCGCACTTTTCTCCCGATGGGCAGCAAATTGCTTTTACTGGCGAATACGATGGCAATACCGATGTGTTTGTGGTGCCGGTGGCCGGAGGAAATCCTACCCGCTTGACCTGGCATCCGGGCGCAGATTTGGTGAGGGGCTGGACCGAGGATGGAAAAATATTGTTCGCCTCCGGTCGTACACGGGTGCCCTATCCTTTGGCCGATCAATTATGGACAGTGAAAGTAGACGGAAGTATGCCAGAACGCTTTGTCGTGCCCCGGGCGATCAATGGAAAGTTTTCTCCCGACAGCAAAAACTTTGTATTTGAAGAAATCTTCCCCTGGGAATCTGAGTTCAGAAACTACCGGGGTGGCCAGAACACTGCGCTGCGTATCATGGATTTGCAGTCTTATGAAGTAGAAAAATTGCCTTGGGAAGACAGTCGCGACATGGACCCAGTATGGATAGATGAGCACATTTATTTCCTCTCCGACCGCGATCATGGCATGAATGTCTGGGATTATGATACCCAATCCAAATCCGTGAAGCAGCTGACTTTTTTCAAGGAATTTGACTGTAAAAACCTGGAAGGCGGCAACGGGACACTCATTTTTGAGAACGGTGGTTATCTGCACACCATGCGCCCGCAGGACAAAGAACCTAAGAAGCTAACTATTGAAGTCATAGGCGATTTTCCCTGGGCACGTTCGCACTGGTCAAAGATTGAAGATTATGTAGATTATCTTTCGCTTTCCCCCACTGGCAAAAGAGTAGCGATCTCCGCCCGTGGTGATGTATTTACTTTGCCTGCCGATAAAGGAAGTGTGCGCAACCTGACCAACAGTCCCAGCGTGGCCGACAGAAACGTAGCCTGGTCGCCGGATGGGGAGCACATCAGCTGGTTTTCAGATGAAGGCGGAGAGTACCAGTTGGTCATCTCCGATCAGTTTGGCAAAGCGCAAAGGAAGATCAAAATTGAAAATCCTACTTTTTACTATCACCCTTCCTGGTCGCCTGATTCCAAGTACCTGAGCTTTTACAATGAAAACCGGACCTTGCTCATTGCCGATGTAGCCAGCGGAACCATTACCGAGGTAGATAACGAAGGCTTTGCCCATCCCCAGCACGTGATCTACGGAGAATGGGCACCGGACTCCAAATGGATGGCTTATACCAAAAGGCTGAGCAATGAATACGCGGCTATTTTCATCTATTCATTAGAGCAGAAAAAATCCTTCCAACTGACCGATGGCATGGCCGATTGCCAGATGCCTGCCTGGGATGCCAGCGGGAAATACATTTACTTTACCGCCAGCACCGATTACGGACTCAACGTAGGCTGGCTGGATATGTCATCGTATGACCATCCCATCAAGCGGGCGATTTATTTGGCGGTGCTTTCCAAAGACGATCCTTCACCCTTAGCCCCTCAAAGTGATGATGAAGCGGTGGGAAAAGAGGAGAAAGCAGAAGCCAAGCAAGAGGCCAAAGAGGAAAAAAAGAAGAAGGCAGGATTGGAAGAATTGCCGGAAGACAAAAAAGTGACGGTAAAAATTGATGTGGATAACCTGCAACAAAGAATCGTGGCCCTTCCGGTGCCGGTCAAAAGTTACATGCAATTAAAGGCAGCCAAAGAAGGGGTAATATTGTATACTGAGAATATCCCTGAAGAAGATGGCCTGACACTGCACCGCTTTAGCCTGGAAGAAAGAGAAGCTGAAAAAATAACCGATGGCGTACTGGATTTTGAAATATCTGCCGACAAAACCAAATACCTATATATCGCATCCGGTAATCAGTATGTTGTCTCTGACCCTTATGGTAAGCCTGATCCGGGAAAAGAAAGCCTGGCCATCAGCAATATTGAAGTCAAAGTAGACCCGGCAGCGGAGTGGAAACAAATCTTCCGGGAAGCCTGGAGGTTTCAGCGGGATTATTTCTATGTAGACAATGTACATGGCCTGGATTTGGACTGGGCTTACAAAACCTACGCCGCCTGGATTGAGCATGTGAAGCATCGTTCCGACCTTAATTACGTGCTGGATATTTTTGGCGGTGAAACTTCCATCGGCCATTCTTTTGTGGGAGGTGGTGATTATCCCGATGTAGACCGGGTGCCGGTGGGCTTGCTGGGAGCGGATTATACCGTAGAAAATAACCGTTACCGGATCAAGAAAATCTATACCGGCGAAAGCTGGAATCCTCAGGTCAAAGCGCCACTAAGTGCACCGGGCATCAATGTCAAGGAAGGTGATTATTTGCTGGCAGTAAATGGGGTGGAGTTGGATGCTTCTCAGAACTTATACGCTGCTTTTGATCAATTGGCGAATAAGCAAATCTTTATCACCGTCAACAGTAGCCCCAGCATGGAAGGTGCCCGGGAAATGACGGTGGTACCCGTTTCCAACGAATACCAGTTGAGACAACAGGATTGGGTAGAAGGCAACCGACGGAAAGTAGATGAACTCTCCGATGGCCAACTGGCGTATGTCTGGCTGCCCAATACCGCGGAGGGTGGCTACACCAATTTTAACCGCTATTATTTTGCGCAGAAAGACAAAAAAGGAGCGGTCATTGACGAACGTTTCAACCAGGGCGGTTCCATTGCTGATTATATCGTAGACCTTTTGTCACGCGATTTGATGGGTTATTTCAACAATCCCATCGGTGACCGCCAGCCCTTTACCGCCCCCAACGGAGGTATCTTTGGCCCCAAAGTGATGATCATCAACGAGATGGCTGGTTCCGGCGGGGATATGATGCCCTATATGTTCAAAATGCGAGAGATTGGACCGCTGGTAGGTACCAAGACTTGGGGCGGTCTAGTGGGCATTTGGGATGTGCCCAACCTGATTGATAATGGCAGTATTACTGCACCCCGAGGAGGCTTTTATAATGTGGAAGGTGAATGGGATGTAGAAAACAAAGGTGTGGCACCAGATATTGAGGTAGAGCAAAATGCTAAACTGGTCATTGAAGGCCATGATCCCCAACTGGAAAAAGCGGTAGAAGTAGCGCTGGACTTGCTCAAAGACCAGGAAGTAAAACTCCTGCCTCAACCTGCCGATCCGGTACGCGTTGTCCGGCCGGAAGCGGAGCGGTAAACTACCGTTGATCTGCCAAATTTTGAAAATTTGGCAGATCTACCTATACTATTTTTTCTTCTCAGTCGCTGCCAAGGACTCTGAGGATTTGGTGTATGAACTCGTTCTGCGCGCTCTTTGATAGGAGACTCCTACGTCCACCCCAGGCGGACTCGGAGTGACGAGAAGAAAGTGTTGGAGTCAACGGCAAGAAACACTGGGAATTGCTTTCTCTTCAGCTGTGACCGTTCGCAAAGAACGTGGTGGATTTGATATTCAATACCACAGTTCTAAATTCTTGACTGTATCAAAATTATTTTCCGATTTATGAAAAACTGTCTCTCTATATTCTTCCTACTTTTAACCACCCATGCGTTTGCGCAAACCAAAGAAGTTTGCTTTACCATAGATGACCTTCCGGTCGTGAGTTATGGCATTCATGATACAGCTTATCTTCAGGATATTACCCAGAAGTTAATCGCTGCTTTTGACCAATACCAGATTCCTGCCATCGGTTTTGTCAACGAAATTCAGCTGTACGGGCAGGGAGGGTTGGACCCGAAAAAAGTGAAGTTATTAGAAACCTGGCTAAAGAACGGGTATCAACTAGGGAACCACACTTATTCGCATATCAATTATCACCAGACGGATTTTGAGAAGTATACCGCTGAAATCCTGAAGGGTGAAGAAGTGACTAAGCCTTTGTCCCAAAAATATGGACAGGCATACAACTACTTTAGGCATCCATACCTCAGAGTAGGTTTGACCAAAGCCAAACATGATTCGCTTAATCATTTTTTGCAACAACATGATTATCAGGAGGCCCCGGTGACTATTGATAATGATGACTATCTGTTTGCCAAAGCCTTTCATGTCGCTTATACCCAAGAGGATGATGTGTTGATGAAAAAGATTGGTGAAGATTATATCAACTATATGGAGGATAAAATTCAGTACTTTGAAAACACTTCGGAGAAACTTTGGAATCGCAATATCAAACACATTTTGCTCTTGCACGCCAACAAACTCAATGCGGAATACCTGGATGAACTGGCCGAAATGTATGAGCGCAATGGCTACGATTTCATTACGCTCAAAGAAGCGCTTACCGACGAAGTGTACCAGCAAGAAATCAGTAAATACGGAGACTGGGGCATCTCCTGGATTGACCGCTGGGCGTTGAGTATGGGCAAAAAGGGTGAGTTTTTCGCTGGCGATCCCGCTACCCCTGAGTATGTGCGGGAGTTAGCTAAGTAGATAATTAGCAAGTATATGAAATTCTGGTCCAAACGTGAGTATAGTATGGGGGCATTATTGTGGGGGTGGCCGGCCATCAACTTCGTCTTACTCATACCTTTTTTTTTCTACCACAATCAAGGTTTTGTTTTGTACAAAACACAAATGATTTCTTTGGTTGTTTTGGGGGTGCTTACGGCTGTCTTATATTATATTTGGTTTAACACTTACTATCTTATTGAGGAAGATCAGCTAAAATATAAGGTTGGCTTTTTTGGCGGGAGTTTGGATATCCGCAGCATTAATTCGGTCACACGGTCAGAATATATGTTGTCAGGAAACCGTCCGGCAATGGGTTTGGAAGGTTTGTTGATCCGTTATGGAGGCGACAGAAAGATTTTTATTTCACCAGCGGATGAAGCTGGTTTCCTTCAAGCCTTGCAGGAAGTAAATAACAGATTTATCATTGAATAGCGCTGTGTTTTTAACTATAAGATTGCACTGATTTTTTATCATAAAGCCTAAAAAAATGAATTACCGATCTCTACTCCTTCTTTTGATGTTGTGGCCTGGCACCTACTTACTAAAAGCCCAGTCAGGGGAATTACTTACATTCCACCCACTTTTTAATGGCGAAGACCTGAGCGGATGGGTAGATGTCAATACTTCACCGGAAACCTGGCAAGTAAAAGATGGCGTGCTAATCTGTTCCGGCAACCCTATCGGTGTGATGCGTACCGACCGGCAATACGAAAACTTTGTCCTGGAAATTGAATGGAAGCACATGGAAGCCGGGGGCAATTCAGGTGTTTTTGTGTGGAGCGAAGGCACCCCTTTTGAAGATGACCCACTCACCAAAGCCATAGAAGTGCAGATGCTGGAACTGGAATGGGCAACGCAACACAACGAAACCGATGCCTATGTGCATGGAGAGCTTTTTCCTACGATGGGCATGACTGCCGTACCCGACAACCCGCGGGGTATCCGCAGCAAATCCATTGAGAAAAGATGTAAAGGCAAAGGGGAATGGAATAAGTATGTGGTCGTTTGTGTGGATGGCACGGTCAAACTATCGGTCAACGATAAGTTCGTCAACGGGCTGAGGGCTTCGGAGCGCAAGAAAGGTTATATCTGTCTGGAAGCTGAAGGCGCGGAGATTCACTTTCGCAATATTCGTATCATGGAACTACCTCCGGGGGTGACTAGCGCTGCTCAAACCGCTCCGATGGTGAACTAAAGCCCGAGCTTTTTATCTTCTTAAACGACTAACAAAACACGCCATCAATAATTATGGAAAACATCTTGATCACCGGCGCTACGGGCAATGTAGGCCAGGCAATTCTTCAACATTTTAAGCCCAACGCTCACCAAAAACTTTACCTGGCCAGCCGGAAAGCAAGTGCAGATCAACTGTACTTTGACTTTGAGGACATTGAAGGTACTAAAGCCACTTTAGCAAAAACAGATACGCTCTTTCTGCTTCGTCCGCCACAGATTTCGGATGTCAAAAAATACTTTGAACCATTGATCAATAATGCAAAAGAGGCGGAGGTGAAGCATATCATCTTTTTGTCGGTGCAGGGAGCGGAAGATATCTCCTTCATTCCTCACGCCAAGATAGAAAAACTGATTGTAGCCAGCGGCATTTCCTATACTTTTATCCGTCCCAGTTACTTTATGCAAAACCTGAGTACGACTTTGCTCAATGACATTAAAGAACAAAACCGGATACTTCTGCCTGCCGGAAATGCTAAGTTTCTCTGGGTAGATGTGATGGATATCGGTAAAGCAATTGCTTCGGTGCTCAAGGATGTAATTGCCCACCAAAATAAAGCATATACCATCACCGGAAATGAACTGCGTAATTTTGAAGAAGTAGCCCATATGCTATCCGAAACTCTTGGCAGAAAGATCAATTACGTTAGCCCCAACCTGCTGAGATTCTTTTTCGCCAAAAAGAAAGAAGGGATGAAAACCCCTTTTATCCTGGTGATGATCATGCTACATTATCTACCCCGCTTTCAGAAAGCGCCCCGCATCAGCGGTGATTTGACAGAGCTTAGCGGAGATGCGCCCATTCAACTGAAGCAATTTATGAAGAGGGAGAAAGAGATTTGGCAGTAGCCATTTAGCACAAACTTTCAAGCAGAAACATAATTTAACCTGAAACATTTAACCTTGAACTTCTAACCCAACCATGTCTTTTGAACTCAAAAATATAGTGCCCTGGGGCAGAAACCTGGAAGAATACAAGCAAATGTTTGCGCTTTCCGAAGACGAGCTTGCCCGAAAGATCATCAGCTTTGGCGACGGGCCAGCCAGCTTTAATGCCGAGATGACAAGCCGACAGCATGAAGTCGTGTCTATAGATCCGGTCTATCAGTTTACCCAAGGTGAATTGGAGCAGCGCATCGCTGAAACCAGAGAAGTAGTGATGGAACAGACCCGGAAAAACGCTGATAATTTTGTCTGGAAGCACATCAAAAATGTAGAAGAACTGGCGCGTATCCGCATGGAAGCGATGCAATTGTTCCTCAGCGATTATGAAGCAGGCAAAAAGGAGGGAAGGTACGTTGCCCATGCTTTGCCTGAAAAGACAAGCTTTGCTGACCTGAGTTTTGATATCGGATTAAGTTCGCATTTCCTGGTTTTATACGATCAGTTGGGTTTGGATTTTCATCTTCAATGCATCACCGAAATGCTACGGGTTTGCAAAGAGCTGCGCATCTTCCCACTGCTGAACCTGAACGCCGAAAAATCTGCTGTGCTGGATAGAATTATCAATTACTTCACTCCGGACTATGCGCTTGACATCATAAAAGTAGACTATGAGTTCCAGCAGGGTGGTAATGAGATGCTGAGGATTAAGCAAAAATGATTATGCTTTGATTTTCAGAGAAAGATTAACAGCTTCGTTTTGCTAAACTCTTCTAATCCTAAGCTTTATGATATTTGACAACTTCTGGAAGTTTACCGATCAATTTGTCTCCTTTTCTACGCAGGAAAAAGAGCAGATCAAGCGACAGTTTACCATCCGGGATGTGCCCAAAAACCAGGTGCTGATTGACATAGGAGAGGTCGCTGACGAAATCTACTTTATCAATAAAGGTTGTATCCGCTTTTATTACCTCACCGAAGAGGGCAACGAAGTGACCGGCTTTATCTTTCTGGAAAATATGATGGCCGGTTCTTCCGAGAGCTTCTTCTCCCGAGTGCCCAGTACCCAGGTCGTAGAAACGTTAGAGGAAAGCGAACTGCTGATTCTCACTTATGCTAGGCTGGAACAACTCTATACCGATGTGCCCAAGATGAACGTACTGGTAAGGAAACTACTGGAACAGAGAATGAACTTTGCCCAAAGAGTGGTGGCTTCGCTGATCATCAACAAACCGCAGGACCGATACACTACTTATCAGCAATTGCATCCCGATCTGGAAAACCGTATTCCTCAACATATCCTGGCCAGTTACATGGGCATCACCCCGGTCTCATTGAGCAGGATTCGGAAAAGGTTGAGCAAAGGGGAATGACTTTTATAGATGACATCCAGCATAAAGACACGCTACTGGTAAACTCGTGGTTGGCTATGCAAATGAAGCTTCCGATAAATTTGATAGATTAAGGAATTATGACGATTTTGTACAAAAAATATGTAACAATGGAAGTTATCAAGAAAAAATATATAGTTGACGAGAATCAAAAAAAAGTAGCGGTACAAATTGATATTACTGATTTTGAGAAAATAGAGCAAATTATTGAGGATTATGCGCTTGGTCAACTGATGAAGGAAAATGACTCTTCAGAAAATCTAGATTTGCAGCAAGCCAGAAAGTTTTATGACACACTAGATAAAATGTAAGCAGGTGACAATAAGCGTCAACAAAAAATTTTTAAAGGACTTAGCAAGGATTCCAGCCAATGATCGGCAAAAGATTGAAACATTTGTTTTTGAAGAAAGTGAAAAGATTGAATCCGTAGAATCTGCTGGCATATTTGAAAAATTGAAGGGATATCAGATTTACTATCGTATCAGATTTGGCAATTACAGAGTTGGAGTAAGATACGAAGATGAAACACTAATATTTGAACGAGTATTACATAGGAAAGAGATATACCGACACTTTCCTTAAAAAAAGTAATGCCCAGAAAGTAATAGCCTCACTCATCATCCACAAACCACAAGAGCGATATACTACTTATCAGCAATTACATCCTAACCTGGAAAACCGCATTCCCCAGTACATCCTGGCCAGTTATATGGGCATCACCCCGGTCTCACTGAGCAGGATTCGGAAGAGATTGAGTGCGGGGGAGTGATTTCCTTACAATAATTACTCTGTTTCAAATAAACATAAGAGTTGAATCATATAATTAAAACGACCTCAGATATTTTTTCACTTCTATTCAAGTTTGAAATCACGTTATATGAGAGGATTATTGCTATCAAATTTTTTTAACTCTCATGATGGCAAAATCCTTATTATTAATCTTCATATCAAAAAAAGAGATGTTAGTATAATTTTTATGCTGTATAAGATCAATAATTTGTGTCTGGTTCTCTTCCATCACTCTTAAACCAAAGTGAACTTCACATAACTGTGTTTTATTGAATTTTACTAATCCTTCTTTGTCAAAGTATACAGCTCTAACTTCTTCTTCATATTCCCAAACGTGTGACTTGCTGAAAATCCATAAAGGGAACAATTCATCTCCAAAATCCCAGTATTTTACCGGTTTTAGTTCCGTAATATAATTAACGTAAACAACAAAAAAATTTGGACTATGCACAAAGTTACGAAAACCTAAACATAACCCTTTATGTTGCTCAGCATAGTGACTCCACATTAAAGTGATGTTATTGCGTTTTGAAAAACAGCAAATACCCGTAGTGTTTTTGAGCTTTTGGAACTCATCTATCATCACGTTACGAACCCCTTTTAGACTGTGTTTATCTTTATTCTTCCTAAATAATGCCCTGTTACTTTTTCTGGAGCCTGGATGTTTCTTTTTTATAAAATCATTCAGTTCATTTTTAGATATACTTAAATCAATATAATCCAAACTCAATTCAAATGGATCATTAAAACTAGAGGCGGTCCCGAATCTTAATGAAGAGTTTTCTATAATTTTTTTTGCAGTATCAAAACTTACGTATTTGTAAAGTACACCTGATTCTGGATGAAATGGGGTAAGTTTATTCTGTACAAGAAAATTTTGATCTTCCATATGAGTGTTAAGTATTACTTAAAACGTACAAATTTTTTGCGAACATATGAAGCGTAATATTCTGTATGCAGAAAACAGTACCCAACTTATTTAAAAAGTAATTGAAATTAGCAGTTATACAGACTTTGACAATAACCTTTTTGACAATGAACTTAAATGTTGATCTAAATACGTCGTAACAAATTATAATAGTTATATAATGAAATGCTGTCTAGGTAAACAATAGTCTATTTTTCTTTACAATTGTTAATGGAATCAACCTCATTTCAGATGAACTTTGGGTAAACAAAAACAAGAAATCATGAAAGAACTCAAAACTGAAATTATCCTGAATGCTTCCAAATCACAAGTATGGAATGTATTGACTGATTTTCCCAGCTATGCCTCCTGGAACCCCTTTATCGTATCCATTGAGGGTAAGGTCGTGCTGAACAGCCAACTCAAAAACACCCTGATGAGCAAAGGCAAACCGATGGTTTTTACGCCGACTGTCACCCGTGTGGAAGAAAATCATGTATTTGAATGGTTGGGAAAAGGCTTGTT